>NZ_CAKKTK010000006.1:92066-99793 GCF_920656135.1 Frankia sp. Cppng1_Ct_nod
TGCCCATGCCGTTGCGGCGGAACCGACCGAGTAGCCACCTCCCCCGTCAACCCGGGCCGTCAACCCGGGCCGTCAACCCGGGCCGTCAACCCGGGCCGTCAACCCGAATCGTCAACCCGGACCCTGGGACGCTCCGTCCGCGGTGAGCGAGGCGCTCCTGTTCCGGACGATCGTCGCGGCGATGTCGGCGAGATGCGCGAGCCGTTGGACCTCGGAGGCCCGGAAACGCGGGCCACCGGGCCGCCCGACGAGCACCGCCCGATCCGGTCCCACCGGCGCGACCGCGAGTTCCATGCCGAGTGCGGCCCAGCGCGGCGGGAACCAGCCCGCGTCGCGGTCGAGGCGCTGCGCGCGGTCCAACGGGATCCACAGCAGAGTGGAGCGCACCCGCTCCGGGACGGCAAGCTCGTCGCCACCGAGGTCCGGGGCGCCGACGGAGGTCTCGACCACACGCAGGTCCTCGGGCGCGACCCGTTCCAGCAGCACGGCCCAGTCGGCGTGGAACACGCCGCCGACGAACTCGGTCAGGATGGCGAGCGCCTCGTCGGGCCTGGCGGTCAGGGCCTGGACGAGGTCCAGGTCGTGCTGGATGCCGGCGCCACCGGCCAGGTACGGGCGTACGGACTCGACGCGCACCCCGGGTACGGACTGTGCCGCGGTCAGGACGGTGTCGGCCAGCCCGTTCTGCGGCAGCGCGACGACAAGATCGTCCACGGCACCGTTCGGGCCACGCTCGACGACGTCCAGACTGACGATGTCAATGCCGGCCTTGCCGAGAGCGGTCGCGACCGCGCCGAGGGCGCCGGGACGGTCCGGCAGGAGGAGACGCAGCAGATACGACATGTAGCCAAGCATGCAGATTGCGCATGACAGGTCGGTAGCTGGCAAATCACGTGCAGGTATCTGTGCTGGTCATTGGGGTGCTGCCCGGGTGTCCGGGACAGCTACCCGTCACACCGCCGTGCACATTGCGTTACCTGATACCTGGTACCTGGATCGATACCTTGATCGCGATCAGGCGAGCCGGGCGAGCGCGTTCCGTAGCCGGGTGAGGGTCCGGTCCGGGCCGAGGGCGGCGATCGACTCGAACAGCGGCAGGCCCACCGACCTGCCGGTCACGGCAACACGAACCGGCGCCTGCGCCTTGCCCAGTTTCAGCCCGTGGGCGACCGCGACGTCCTCCAGGCGCGCCTTCAGCTCCTGGGCGTCCCAGCCCGGACCTTCGGCGAGCCCGGAGTAGGCGTCGACGGTTGCGGTCAGCAGGTCGGCGGCGTTGTCCTTCATGGCCTTCGCCCATGCCGCGTCGTCGATCACCGGTTCGTCGAGGAACAGGAAGTCCACCAGCGCGACGATCTCGGACAGCAGCACCAGCCGGGTCTGCGCGAGCGGCGCGACGGCCGCGAACACGCCCGGGTCGTAGGCATCGGCGTCCCATGGGGTGGCGTCGCCGGTCACCCAGGGCCGGCATGCGGCGATGAACTCCTGCGGGCCCAGCGCCCGGATGTACTCACCGTTGAACGCCCGCAGTTTGGTCACGTCGAAGAACGCCGGGGCGGAGTTGACCTCATCGAGGCGGAACTCGGCCTCGATGACCTCCCAGGGAACGATCTCCCGGTCACCGGACGGCGCCCACCCCAGCAGCATCAGGTAGTTGCGCATGGCCGCGGCCAGGTAGCCCTCGGCGCGGAAGTCCTCAAGCGCGACCCTGTCCCGCCGCTTCGACAGTTTCTGTCGCTTGGCGTTGACCAGGATCGGCGTGTGCGCCCACACCGGCGGCGGCACGCCCAGGGCGTCCCACAGCAGCTGCTGCTTGGGAGCGTTCGAAAGGTGCTCCTCGGCGCGGATCACGTGGGTGATCCCCATGGTCATGTCGTCGACGACGTTCGCCAGCAGGAACGTCGCCGAGGAGTCCCCGCGGGCGATGACGAAGTCCTCCAGCAGGGCGTTGTCGAACGCCGGCTTGCCGCGGACGAGGTCGTCCACGATCGTCGACCCCTCGTCCGGCGTCCGGAAACGCACCGCGCGACCCTGCGCGCGGGCCAGACCCCGGTCGCGGCAGAAACCGTCGTAGCCACGGTGGCTGTCCCCGGTCCGGGCGGTGACGTCCTCCCGGGAGCAGTCGCAGAAGTAGGCACGCCCGGCGGTGAGCAGTCGGTCGACCGCCTCTTGGTGCGCCCCGGCGTTCGCCGACTGGAAGTACGGCCCCTCGTACTCGTCCGGTCCGACGCCGAGCCAGGCCATCGCGTCGATGATCCCCTGCGTCCACTCCGGACGGCTGCGGGCCGCGTCGGTGTCCTCGATACGCAGCACCAGCGAACCGCCCGACTGGCGGGCGACCACCCAGTTCAGCAGCAGGGACCGGGCGTTGCCGACATGGAACATGCCGGTGGGGGACGGCGCGAAGCGCAGCCGTGGAACGACGCTGACCACCCCCGCACCGTATCTCCCCGGAGGTATCCCCGAACGCGGTGTTGCCGGCACGCCCGACGGTGGCGATGTGGGCCGGCCCGTACGATGACCACAGGGCCGGCCTCGTGGTTGGCGGCCACAAAGTGCTTGTTCTCCTGTTGTAAGGGGTCGTAACCGGTATGGCGATTACCCGGGATGAGGTCGTGCATCTGGCGCGCCTGTCACGGCTGGCGTTGTCCGACGAGGAGCTGGACACGCTCGCCCCCCAGCTGGACGTGATCCTCGGCGCCGTCGCCAGGGTCGCGGAGGTGGCCGCGGGCGACATCCCCCCGACCACGCACGCCATCCCGCTGACGAACGTGTTCCGCGCCGACATCACCGGTGAGTCCCTGTCGCAGGCCGACGCCCTCGCCGGCGCGCCCGCGGTCCAGGACGGCCGTTTCCGGGTGCCCCGCATCCTCGACATGGACGAGTGAGGGTTCCTCCCCGTGACCGACGTCATCCGTTTGTCCGCAGCCCGCACCGCCGCCGCGATCGCCGCCGGTGAGCTGAGCGCACTGGAGGTGACCCAGGCCGCTCTCGACAGGATCGCGAAGGTCGACGACCGGATCAACGCCTTCCTGCACCTCGATGTCGAAGGTGCCGTCGCCGCGGCCTGCGACGTCGATCGGCGCCGGGCCGCGGGGGAGGAGCTCGGGCCGCTGGCCGGTGTCCCGCTCGCGCTCAAGGATGTGTTCACCGCCCGCGGGATGCCGACGACCTGCGGCAGCCGCATCCTCGAGGGCTGGAACCCGCCGTATGACGCGACCGTCGTGTCGAAGCTGCGGGCCGCCGGCGTTGTGATCATCGGCAAGGTCAACATGGACGAGTTCGCGATGGGTTCGTCCACGGAGAACTCCGCCTACGGCCCGACCCGCAACCCGTGGGACACCGACCGCATCCCCGGTGGCAGCAGTGGGGGTAGCGCCGCCGCCGTGGCCGCCTTCGAGACGCCGATCGCGATCGGTACCGACACCGGCGGCTCGATCCGCCAGCCCGCGGCCGTGTGCGGGCTGGTCGGGGTCAAACCGACCTACGGCGGGGTGAGCCGCTACGGCCTGGTCGCCTTCTCCAGCTCCCTGGACCAGGCCGGGCCGCTGGCCCGCACGGTCACCGACGCCGCGCTGCTGCACGCCGCCATCGCCGGTCACGATCCGCTGGACACGACGAGCGTCGAACTGCCGGTGCCGGACGTGGTGGCCGCCGCCGCCAACCGTGACCTGCGGGGCCTGCGGGTCGGAGTGGTCCGCGAGCTGTCCGGGGACGGCTACGACATCGGGGTGCGGGCACGCTTCTCCGACGCCCTCGAGGTGCTCGTCGGGCTCGGCGCCGAGGTCGTCGAGGTGAGCTGCCCGCACTTCACCTACGCGCTGCCCGCCTACTACCTGATCGCGCCGAGTGAGTGCTCGTCCAACCTGGCCCGCTTCGACGCGATGCGGTTCGGCCTTCGGATCGGGGACGACGGTGAGGCCGGCGCCGAGGAGGTCATGACCCGTACCCGTGGCGCGGGCTTCGGGCCGGAGGTCAAACGCCGGATCATCCTCGGCACCTACGCACTGTCGTCGGGGTACTACGACGCCTACTACGGCCAGGCGCAGAAGGTCCGCACCCTCATCGGCCGGGACTTCGCCGCAGCCTACGAACAGGTCGACGTCCTGGTCTCGCCCACCACGCCCACGGTCGCGTTCCGGCTCGGGGAGAAGGTCGACGACCCGGTGGCGATGTACCTGTCCGACCTGTGCACGATCCCGTCGAACCTCGCCGGTGGGCCGGCGATGAGCCTGCCGGTCGGCCTCGCGGACGGGCTCCCGGTCGGCTTCCAGATCATGGCGCCGACGTTCGCGGACAATCGGCTCTACCAGGTCGGCGGCGCGTTGGAGGCGGCCCTGGACGCAGCCCGCGGCCATCCCTTCCTCGACGACGCCCCGGCCCTGTAGCTGACCAGGGATGCGCGATAATGATCTTTTTGTGTATCCGGCGGCCAAGGGCAGGCTGGGCCATGTAGCGGGCAGGCCCAGGTGGCGGGGAGAGCCGTAGGGAACGAGGGAGACTCCAATGGTTGCGCTACGTAGCAGGCGTGAGAACTGGGTGCCGCTGGTGGCCGTGTGGGTGCTGGCTTTGGCCGCGCTCGGTGTGGGTATCGCCGCGACGGCGCCCATCCTGATCGTCTGGGGTGTTCTCGGCCTGGTCGGGGCCGGGTTCGCCACCCGGATCCACCTGCGTGACACCGGTGCCCGCCGCTCGCGGGACGAGGCGGAGGCGGCGGACGCGAGGAACACGGCGGACGCGAGGAACACGGCGGCCGTGGCGGACCAGGTGGACCCCGCCGATCGGGCATGACGGATTTCGGTTCTTCAGTGCAGACAGACGCGGTTGATGAGGAGCACGTGCGTTGACATCCCAGGCCAGTGTGGCGGTCACCACCCCCACCTTCGATGACGCCGTCGCCCGCTACGAGCCGGTGATCGGACTGGAGACGCACGTCGAGCTCGGCACCGCCTCGAAGATGTTCTGTGGCTGCTCGACGGTGTTCGGCGCGGAGCCCAACACCCAGGTATGCCCCACCTGCCTGGGACTGCCGGGTTCGCTGCCGGTGGTCAACGAGGCCGCCGTCCGGTTCGCCGTGATGATCGGCCTGGCGCTGAACTGCTCGGTCGCGTCGTGGTGCCGCTTCGCGCGCAAGAACTACTTCTACCCGGACATGCCGAAGAACTTCCAGATCAGCCAGTACGACGAACCGCTGTGCGAGAACGGCTGGCTCGACGTGGAGGTCGACGGGAAGATCCACCGAATCGGGATCACCCGCGTCCACATGGAGGAGGACACCGGCAAGTCCCTGCACGTCGGCGGGTCCACCGGGCGCATTCACGGGGCGACGCACTCCCTCGTCGACTACAACCGGGCCGGCATCCCCCTCATCGAGATCGTCACCGAGCCGGACGTCCGTTCGCCGGAGGTCGCCCGTGCCTACGTCGACGAACTGCGGGAGCTGTGCCGGGCTCTCGCCGTTTCCGACGTGCGGATGGAACAGGGCTCGTTGCGCTGCGACGCCAACGTGTCGTTGCGGCCGCGGACCGCTCCAGGGGAGCCCGAGGCACCCTACGGCACCCGGTCGGAGACCAAGAACCTCAACTCGCTGCGGTCGGTCGAACGGGCGGTCCGCTACGAGATCGTCCGGCAGGCCACCCGGTTGAACGCGGACCTTCGGATCGTCCAGGAGACCAGGCACTTCGATGAGGCCTCCGGGACGACGTCGTCCGGCCGGTCCAAGGAGGAGGCGACCGACTACCGGTACTTCCCCGAACCGGACCTCACACCGCTGGCACTGACCCACGAGTACGTCGATGCGGTCCGCGCGACCCTGCCCGAACTGCCGGCGCAGCGCCGTGCACGTCTTGCCGTCGACCACGGGTTTTCGCCCACTGACATCGCGAACATGCGGGGCGCCGGCGTGCTCGACCTGGTCGAGGAGACGGTCGCGGCGGGAGCGGCGGCCGGCCCGGCCCGCAAATGGTGGCTGAACGAACTGGCGCGCCGGGCGTCCGACGCCGGTGTCGCCCCGTCGGGCCTTGCGATCGGGCCGACCGATGTGGCCCGCATCGCGGTGCTGGTCGCGGCGGGTGAGCTCACCGACGCCCTGGCCCGCAAGGTCATCGATGGTGTCCTCGCGGGCGAGGGCACCCCGGACGAGGTGGTGGCCGGTCGTGGCCTGAAGCTGGTGTCCGACGACGGCGCGCTCGCCGAAGCGGTGGACGCGGCGATCGCCGCCCAGCCCGCCGTCGCCGAGAAGGTGCGGGGCGGGAAGGTGAACGCGGTCGGCCCGTTGGTCGGCGCGGTCATGAAGGCCATGAAGGGCCAGGCGGACGCGGGCGCGGCCCGCAAGCTCCTGCTGGAGCGCCTCAATATCGGATAACTGTAGGTGGAAACGGTCGTCATAGTGATGGTTTCTACCTACGGATGTCGGTGAACCCCCACCGACTGTAGGTGGAAACGGTCGTCATAGTGATGGTTTCTACCTACGGATGTCGGTGAGCCAGCAGGCCTGAAAGACATCGAGTCAGGGGGCACCGTCTCCAAGTGACTTCGTCAAGTGGCCGTCGCCAACCAGGTCGACTACGTTATGTAACTGTACTGATCTGGTCGTGCGGTGGGTGTGTCGTACCAAAGTGTTTCGCTTACACAGTGGTCCGTACACTTGTCCTCGAGTCCTGAACAATCCGACTGGCGGGCCTTGCCGTCGTCACCGGGAGGAGTGCACGCCGAAGTGCCTCTCACCCCCAGCGGGTTCACCGCATCCAGCACCCGGCGACCTGGTCGCGGGCGGGTGCCTCCCCTTGTGGCTCTCGTGGTCGTCGTCGTACTGCTCGCCGCGGCCGGTGGCGGGTTTGCTCTGAAGACCCACCTGGACAGCCGGGCCCAGGACCGGGCTGCGACCCGCGCGGCGCAGGAGTACCTGTCCGGCTGGCAGAGCCTCGGCTCGCCGGGTGACGCGGGCGCGGCGCAGAACGCGGCCACAGCCGCGCAGGACCGGGGCAAGGCTGACGTGATCGCGGTCAGCGTGCCGGGGACCATCAGCGTCGACCAGCTCGTCACGACCATGGTCGACGTCCGTACCAGGCTGAACGTGACCGGAGCCCGGTTCGTCGTAGGCGCGCTGCACCGGCAGAAGAACAGCGGCACGGTCGGCTATTCGGCAGCGCTCACCCTCGCGGGTTTCCCTGACCCGTATGCATATGACGGCATGTTGCATCTTGTGCGCCAGAACAACGCCTGGAAGGTGGCGGCCCGGCCCGACTCGGTCAACCCGGCCCTGGCCGCTGGCCTGAGGTTGGAACGTACCGCGTCCACCGGCAGACGAGGTCAGCTGGTCGACGTGTCGGGGCAGCCGCTCGGCGGCGACGCCGAACTCGCCGGGAACCTGGTCGGTCAGGTCGCCCCGCTTTCCGGGCTGCAGCGCGCCTACGACACCGACCTTGCCGCCCAGGGCGGCGCGGTGGTCGTCCGCAACGAGCGGAACGAGACCGTGAGCACCCTGCGGACGTATCCGGCGACCGATGGCAGAAACCTCCAGACCACGCTGGACCTCAAGGTGCAGCGGGCCGCGGAGGCCGCGATGGCGACCTCACCCATGCCCAACGGGGCGCTCGTCGCCATCGACACCCGGACGGGCGGGGTCCTGGCCCTGGTCAACCATCCGGTCAACGGCTACAGTCGCGCCCTGATCGGCAGATACCCGCCGGGCTCCACCTTCAAGATCGTGACCGCGACCGCGGCGCTGA
>NZ_CAKKTK010000007.1:0-27515 GCF_920656135.1 Frankia sp. Cppng1_Ct_nod
CTGTACGGATGCGCGAACTTCGACCTGCTTCGCAAGCGTGTACTGATCAGACAACTCCCGGACCAGGCCATCACGTGATCGTCGCCAGAACCCGATCGGCTTGACATTCCCAGACACCGCGACAAGGCCACGCTCGACCCCGCCGCGGGAACCGATGTACTGGCGGGACACCCCCGCGGTGGCATGCCCGCTCTTACGGTCCCCGGAATCGTCCAGGATCAGCACCCCGCCCGGGTGCGGCGCGGTGGCCGGCTCTGCCCGCAGCAGTTCGATCCGCCGACTGTTGATCTTTTTGTGGTCCTACGGAGACTCCGACAGAAACCACTGCAGCCACTGGACCTCCCCTTCCTCTACCCGGCACAGCCGGGAATTCCTTGGTCATCCATTACGTAATCAATCGATCACAACAAACCACCGATGCTTACCAGCTGGAGACGGAGCACCGCCATGGCGTGCCGGGATGAAAAACGGGCGGGAAACCACACGGACAAAGGCACCGGACCAACGCCTACAGCCAGGGTGCCACCGGGCCAGCCGCCTACCCTACATTTTGGCCGGACCGCGCACTGTTCTCGCGGTCCGCCCGGAACAGCCTCACGACCCCGTTCCGGCTGTCCCGGGCGAACCAACCTTTCGACTCGAGAGTTACCGGCGCCAGAAAGCGCCGCAGGTATCGATCCGGGTGATCGGAGCGTCGATTCCGTTGGCCGATCGAAAGTCCTCGACCGCACTTCGGCAGCCCTCGACCGCTCCGTAGTCGTCGATGATACAGAAACCGCCCTCTGAAAGTTTGGGGTAGAGCGCGGTCAGCGCCTCGATCGTGCTTGAGTACATGTCGCCGTCCAGGCGCATGAGGGCGAGTCGCTCGATCGGCGCACCCGGCAGCGTCTCGGAGAACCAGCCGGGCAGGAAACTGACCTGGGCGTCGAGCAGTCCGTAGCGGCGAAAGTTCTCCTTGACCTCTACCAGTGGGACGACGAGGTCGGAGACCGTGTGGTGTCCGTCACCGGCGTCCGCGGGATAGCGCTCGGGATCGGGCACAGGCAGCCCCGAGAACGAGTCCGCAACCCAGACCCTGCGATCGGTGATTCCGCGGGCTGCCAGTATTCCGCGCATCAGGATGCACGAGCCGCCGCGCCAGACACCTGTTTCGATTAGATCGCCTGGAATTTGATCATCGAGGATAGTATCGATACATTCATGTAGGTTGTTCAGGCGTTTCATGCCCACCATGGTGTGTGCCAGTCGGGGCCAGTCCTGTCCGTTCTGGCGAATTTCTGAAGATGTCATTCTTGTTATTGACAGATTATAGTACTCGAGGAGCCGTCGCAGAATCTGGGCGCCCTTTCTCCCGCGCCAGACCGTACCGTCCCGGCCGTCCCACAACGAGAAGGAAAGAACCTGCTTCAGTAGATCGATGTACCGTTCGCCGATGTCCTCTGGAGCGCTGGCTGCCATGGTGATCGGGCCTGCAGAAATGTTCATTTATCTTTTCTCCTTGGCTGCGCCGTCGTGGATTCATGGATCTATCTCCCCGCTGAAATTGTCCCAAAGGTGCTCGACACAACTCCGGATTTCCATGACGCCGGTGTGGTGCTTTCAATGACAACCAGGTGTTGTTCACGCCTGCTTTGCCGATGCGGCGCGGACGGGTGCTGTTCGTCGCAGCACCGCACTGAATAGCAGTGCCGCGGACAGGGTATAGGCGACCACCGATGCGGTGGCGATGAGCGCGAGGTTCTCTGTCGGCACGGTGACCCACAGGCCCCCAATGGTCAGGGCTCCGACCATCGCTTGTGTCAGGTACACGCTGCGCTGGCCCGCCAGGCTGAGCAGGGCGTGGATCAACAGGTAGTCGGCGGACAACGGGATTGCTGCGAGAACGAGGATTCTGGTGGGGCCTGTAGCGGGTAGGAAGTCCCGACCATAACCGAACTTGATCAGCCTGGGTGCTAGGACTGCGATCGGTATGGCGACGCCGGCAGCGATGGTCAGCGCCCACTGGACTCCGCGACGGACCAGTATGCGTTGGTGCTCTGGGCCGTTGGCACCGCGCAATCGGCTGAAGGCGACCATCCCGACGGCTTGGCCGAGTGCCGTGCACGCGAGACTTGCGGTGGCCGCGATGCCGTAGAACGCGACGCTGGCGGTGGGTAGGGATATAGCGATAACCACGGAGTCGAGCCGGTAGATCACCTGTGCTCCGACGGCCGTGGGTAATGCTGCGAGCGCACCGCGCGTAAGTGCCCGTGACGGGACGAGGCGATGTATTCTGCGGAGTCCCGGCTTGCCGCCGAGAGTCCACACAAGCACTCCAACGGCAGGGATCAGAATCCCTGCTCCCGAGCAGAGAATCCAGATACCGATGTTACGTGTGCCTGTGGACCAGGCTATGCTCAGCAGAAGCAGGCCCCCGAGCAGGGGCAGCAGCCGCACGATCTGAAACTCGCCGGTCATCCGCGACCGGCGCTGCGCCATGCCGGACGCCAGGGATGCGCATACCGTGCCCGTCGTGGCTGCTGTGGCTCCGAGTACTGCCGGCACGTTCAGCCATGGTTGGGTCCGGGTGGCGGCGAGCAATCCGAACAGCGCGGTTCCTGCGAGCGCCACCGTTGTGACCTGTGCCAGCAGCGGACCGATGAGATCGTCGTCGGTACCGCGGTCGATGACCACGGCCTGCGTGACACCAAGGGTGAGCACTACCCCGACGACGCTCGAGATCGTCTGGGTGGCCACGAACTCCCCCCGGTCGGTTGGCCCGAGGACCCGGGCAGTGATGATCCCCGAGGCCATTCCGAGGACGATTCCCGAGGCGTTGCCCGCGGCGACGGCGATCCCCGACGGTACGGCCCGACCCCGTGGCTTCCGGTGTCGGGCACGCCGCCGAACGCGGGGGAGCGCTACCGCATCAGCTGTGCTCTGGTCGGCATCCGTGCTCTGCGCTGTCACGCCGCGGTGCCGTCGATGTCGCCGTCCACAGGTTCCGGCCGGGAGTTGGCGGTTGCTGTCGCAGCCGCCGCGAGGACGTGGGCGGAGGATTCCAGTCCGAAGAGGTGCTCGGCCGCGCTGTCGGCCTCCCGGATACGCCGGCGGAATTCGGCGACGGCCGCCGTGTGTCCCTTGTCCTGGCGTCCGCGCCAGACGGTGCGGCCACCGACGGTCAGTTCCCGGAAATCGTCGAGAACGACATGGAGATCACCGGCGAGCGCCTCCAGATGTTCCTTGCCGACGCCGGGCGGGCGGGCGGAGGAGTAGACGACGACCGACGTCGAGCCGTCGGCGTGCCCGAGCACGACCGTCACGTCGTCGGCAAGCAGCGCGCCCCTGCCGCCGGCCGGGTGCGCCCGCACCGACACCACCTCGGACGGGTTGAGGAACACGCAGGTGTCGACGAAGTGGCATACCTCCCCGAGCAGCCGCCCACCCTGCCGCCGGTCCGCGTACCAGTGCCCGTCGGGCACCGGGCCGGCCGCGACCCGGTAGATCAGGGTCAATGGAGCGGTGCGTGCGTCGAGGTGTTCACGGGCGAGCCGGGCCGCCGGTGACCACCGGCGGTTGAAGCCGACGAACAGGACCCGGTCGCTGCGACGGGCAGCCGTCCCGACCGCGTCCAGCTCGTCGAAGGACAGCGCGAGGGGCTTCTCGCACCAGACGTGCCTGCCGGCCTCCAGAGCGCGGACGACCAGGTCGGCGTGGGTGTCGTGCGGGGTCGCGATGACCACCGCGTCCACGTCTGGATCGTCGATGACGGCGTCCGCTCCGCTCGCGACCTTGGCGAAACCGGCGCGCTCGCCGAACCGCCTGGCCGACAGGCCGCCGGCGGAGCTCACCGTGACGAAGCGCTCGAAGCCCGCGGCGCGGAAGGCGGGCAGCAGCACTGTCGAGGAGAAGGCCCCGGCGCCTATCCAGCCGATGCCGCCGCCTGTGCCGGGCGCGCCCGCCCCGCCGCCGCCCGTGGCCCGCCGCTGCCGGGGCACCACCACGCCCGCCGCCGGGATACCCGGGCGTCCTGCCTGGGCCAGGCGCGCCGCCCACGGGAGCGCCCCCTGCCGGGCGGCGGGAAGCGTGATCTCCTCGGCGAGCGCGCGGGACGCGTCATAGTCGAAACGGATGGCCAGGTACGGCTCGTGCCCGTCTTCGATCAGCGTGTAGGCGGCGGCCGCGTCGTCGATGGCGAAACTGTGCGTCACCAGGTCGGCGACCCGCAGGCGGTCGGCGGCCAGCAGGTCGAGGACGGCCTCCAGGTTGCGCCCTTCGGTCCAGCGGACCTGGCCGGCCGGGTAGTCCACCCCCCAGTCCTCGTAGGCCCGCTCGTAGCGGCCAGGCCCGTAGGAGCGGGCGAACCGCACCGACAGCTCCCGCTCGTAGAACGGCGTGCGGTCCAGGTCGAGTCCCACGTCCCCGACGATGACGACCGTGGCGCGGTCCCGGCAGCGTGCCGGAACCCGGGCCATCAGATCCGACGTCCGTGCGGCGGCACAGACGAGGACCGCGTCCGCTCCCCGGCCGCGGGTCCACTCCGCCACCTCGGCGGTGGTTGCCTCGCCCCGCTCGCGCAGCCCCCGGACGCCGGCCCGGCCGGCGGCGGCCAGTGGCAGGTCGGCGATGTCGATGCCCGCCACGTCGCACCCGCTGGCCAGCGCGATCCGGGCGGCAAGTTGCCCGACCAGGCCGAGCCCTGCCACCAGCACCTTCGCGCCCGGCCCGACATCGGCCAGGCGCAGGCCGTGCAGCGCGATCGAAGCCACCGTGGCGAAAGCTGCGTCGGCGGCCGGGACCCCGGCGGGAACCGGCGCGCACAGCAGGCCGGGCACCGCCTGCGCCTCGGCGTGGTTGGCCCATCCCGCCCCGCCGGTCGCGACCAGCTGCCCGGCCGTGATGCCGTGGACCATCCCGCCGACCTCGACGACGACACCGGCGGCGCTGTACCCGAGTGGCACGTCCCCGCCCAGGCGCGTCCGGACAGCCCGGGCCGCGGTGGCGATCCCGTCCGCGCGGGCCTTGCGCGCCACCTGCCGGACCAGGTCGGGACGTGCCCGGGCCTTCGCCACCAGCCCTGAGCGGGCGAGTGCCGTGACCGCCCGTTCGGTGCCGGGGGAGACGACGCTCGCCACGGTACGGACCAGTACCTCGGTGGGGCCGATCCGTGGGGTGGGGACGTCGAGAACCTCGACCGCGCCACCCCGGACGGCCTGTACCACCTGCTTCATATCCATCCTATCTCCTCGGCCTGCGGTTGGTTCGTCCGGCGGCCGACCTGTTCACCGACACGCCTGTTTCTTTTCCGGCGGACGGCTCCGATGTCCGTGTTGATCTCTATCGGTAGCCTGGCGTCGACGACGTACACGGCGGTGAGCGCCGGCACGGTGCGCCGCCATCCGACAGCCCGCCGCGCCGGGCGGACATCCCAGCGGCCGGCCGTGACACCCACGCGGCTACCGGCGTCCGCATCGCCGCAGCCACCACCGCCGCCATCGCCATCGCCGGGGGTCCGGACCCGGGAGCGCAGGAGGATCTCCCCGCCGGTGGCGGCGCGGATCCGGACGGTGCGTGCCGGGTCGTCCACGACCGCTTCGGTGTCGGGGGCGAGCGGGAAGTGGACCTCCACCCGGTGCGGTCCCGTACCGCGTATCCGGTCGTCGACGCGTACCCGGTCGGCCGAGACCCGGAAACGGCGTTCGTGCACCGGGCGTCCCGGCAGGTGCCGGTAGCCGTCGTGGGACGCGGTGAGCGCGGCACCGCGCTCGTCCACCGCCATCTGGACGGTGGTCGGGCGGGCCCGCCGCCCGGCCCGGAACGCGCCCCAGACCTCGGTCGAGTCGACGCCGTCGAGGACGACCGTCGCGTGTGCCGCGGTGGAACGCTCGACGTCCCGGACCGGGCCCGGCTCGTAGGTGGAGGTAGCGGTGTCGACGATCACCGGGGTGCCGTCCCACCAGAGCAGGAAGGCCAGCGTGTCGGCATGGGCGTGCGCGGGGAGGGTGTCCGGGCAGGGGGGGCCGACGTCGGCGAGCAGCTGCCAACGGCCCGCACGCAGGACTGCGAGGCCGGTGTCGGCGAGCAGCCGCGACCCCGTCGCGGCCCCGGCCGCAGCCGGTGCCCTCCTACCGGCGGCGGTTGCGGCGGGCAGCAGATCGTTGACGACCTCGGCGGGGACCGGGTAGCCGTCACCGAGCAGGGGCACGTTGCCGTCCGGTCCGAGAACCGCACGCAACCAGTGACGCATCCGGGTGATCGCGTCCGGCAGTTCGTCCGGCACCGGCACACCCGCCGCGGACAGGAGGCCGGCCACGTCGCCGAGGTCGGCGAGTACCTGGCAGTGGTAGGCGGGCGCCCGTTCGAAGTGACCACCGTCGGTCAGTACCTGGCGGCGGACTTCGGCGCGCAGCATGTCGACCCACCGGTGACATCTCCCGGTGTCCCCGGTGTCCCCAGCGGCGATCGCGAGGCCGACCAGGGCCTTGAGGTTCTTGACGAGATGGTTGCCCCCGACGTCGGTCTCCAGATGCAGACGCAGGAAGGCCTCGTGCCGGCCGAGGTCCGTGCGCACGGATCGGGCGACCTCACCGCCGTGTAGCAGCGGCTCGAACAGCCCGCACAGCGTCCAGGCGCGCAGCGAAACCACGTAGGGGGACCACGCGGTGCCGCGGGGAGCCGCCGTGGCGGCCCGCCAGGACGGGTAGAGCCGGGCGAACGCCGCCCGGGCCCCGGCGCGGTCGGGGTGGGCCGTCAGCGCCCAGGCCCAGTCCCAGTAGTGCAGGTGGTAGCGCCACAACAACGGAGCGTCCGCCTGCGTCCAGTCGGCTACCCGCGGGTCTTCCCCGGGTCGATACAGCCGGCGGGTGTGGCCGAGCAGGGTCAGCGATCCGTCCAGGATCTCGGCCGGGTCCGGCAGGCCTGCCGTGTGGCGTCCGTCGAACGGGACGAACGGGCGCGGCCAGCTGCCGACCGCCGGGGCGGCGAGGTCCAGCAGCCGGTCGGCCGTCCGGGGTATCCGTGCGGCGAGCGTCCGCTGGGCCCGCAGGCGGACCCGGGCCGCGACCTGCCCCGGCTCGAGGTGTCCGACGGTGCGCAGGTAGCGGGCCACCCGCATGCCAGCGGGGACGGTCACCACGGCGGGGATGGCGGCTGGAACCACCGGGCCGGCGGGGAGGGCTGTGGGGACGGCGACGGTCGTGCCGGCGACGGCGGGGCGGGCACCGGGCGGCTCCTGGCGCGGATCCGTCATACCAGTAGTTCCGCTTCCTGCCGGATGCCCTCGCGGAACGGCCGCGGGGCGAAGCCGAGGTCGGTGGCCGCGTCGTCGATGGGGAAGGCCTTGTCCTCGGCGAGCCGGGCGATCTGCTCGGCGCGCAGCCTTGGGCGGGTCGCGAGTCTTTCGTACCCCCGCGCGACGGCGAGGGTGGTCCGCAGCGGGAGCGGCACGGTGACGACCCGGCGACCGACCGCCGCTCCGGCGTCCTCGACGATTTTCCGGAAGGTCAGCGGTTCGGGGCCGGCGATGTTGTACGCACGGCCGATGGCCGCGTCCCGCCGTACCGCCTCCAGCACGGCCGAGGCGAGGTCGTCGACGTGGACAGGTTGCTGGAGCCGGCCGCCGCCGCCTGGTAGCGCCAGCAGCGGGACCCGGCGCAGGATGGCCAGCAGCCGTGCCATGTTGCGGTCGCCCGTTCCTCCGTAGATCATTGTCGGCCGCAGGATGGTCCAGGCGAGCCCACTTCCGGTGATCAGCGCCTCGGCCTGTGTACGGATCCGCTTCGTCTGGGCGGGCAGCGTCGTGAATATCGCGGTGGTGGAGATGAAGACCGCACGTTGCAACCCCGCGGCCTCGGCTGCCGGGACGATCACGTCCGCGTGCCCGAACCCGAGAGAGGCGATGTTGACCAGCGCGTCGCCCTTCGCGGCCCGGAACGCAGCGTCCACCGAGGCGGCATCGTCGAGATCACCCGGTACTGTCCCGGCCCCCGCGCGTTCGAGGGTCCGGGCCGCCGTGGCGCTGCGGGCGAGACCGACCACCTGATGACCCTCGTTGATCGCGAGATCGACGACGCGGCGTCCGAGGAACCCCGTCCCTCCCGTCACCAGCAGCCTCATGCGTTCTCCAGGTGCTCGGCGACGACGGCAGCGGCCCCGGGCCCGGCGCTCGACGTCCCGGGAGCGCTGGACGTGTCCGATGGGCCGGCCGGCCGTTGCCGGGGGACGGCGACCGTGCGGCCCGTCACCTCCCCGAGGAGGGCGTGGTAGCGCCGGGCTAGCACCTCGCGGTCGAAGCGCGCCTCTACGTGGGCGCGTCCCGCGCGGCCCATGGCCTCCCGCCTCGCCGGGTCCGCAGCCAGGCGGCGGATGGCGTCGGCGAGGTCGTCCGGGTGTTCGGGCGGGACGACGACGCCTCCCGCCTCGGTGAGGATCCGGGCGGCCTCGCCGGCGAGCGCGCCGATGACCGGCCGACCGGCGGCCAGCAGCTCGAACATCTTCGAGGGGATGAAGGTCGTGAACAGGGGCACGTTCCGCAGCGGCACCAGGCAGATGTCGGCCGCGGCGATGACGTCCGGTACCTCGTCGCGGCTCACCGCCGGCAGCATCGTGACGTTGGTGAGGCCGAGTTCGGCCACCCGGTCGGCGAGCCGTCGGCGTTCGGCTCCCTCGCCGACGAACGCGACGTGCACCGGCTCCCCGGCGAGGGCGTCCGCGGCCTCCACCACCGAACCCAGGCCCTGCGAGATGCCGTGGGCGCCTATGTAGACCACGAGGGTGTCGCCGGGTCCTGCTCCCAGCCGGGCGCGCAGCGACGGTGACGGCGGGCCGGACGGGCCGAAGCGCCGAAGATCGGCCCCGTTGTGGATGGTGTGGACCTTCCGCGCGGGTATTCCACGCCGGACGATGTCGTCCCGGAAACCGTCGGTCACGGTGACCACGGCGTCGGCGGCCCGGTAGGCGGCCAGCTCCAGGCGTTCGAGTGCGGCGATGACACGCCGGTCGGTCAGGACGCCGAGCTGGACGAAGATCGCTGGCCACAGGTCGCGGACCTCGACCACGAGGCGCGCGCGGCGGATCCGTGCCAGCAGCCAGGCCGAGGCGAGGGGGAAGAAGGTCGGCGAGGAGACGACGACGACGTCGGCCGGGCCGGCCCGCCTCGCGCCGAGCAGCACGCTGGTGACCATGAAGGAGAGGTGGCCGAGCCCCCGGCGGGCCACACCCTCGTTCGGGGTCGCGTACAGCCACGTCCGTACCACGCGGTAGCCGTCACGGTGCTCGATGCGACGCCACGCACCCCGGTACTCCGGTGGGATCACGCCGGTCGGGTGGTTGGGCATGCCGGTCAGGACCGTCACGTCGAGGCCGGCCGCCGCCCATGCCCGTGCCGTCTCCGCGAGCCGGGCCTGCGGGGCGCCGACCTCGGGCGGGAAGTAATGGGTGATCAGCAGGACGCGCAGGCGTTGCGGAGCCACCGGGCTACCTCGACTGCACACGCACGACGACGGGAAGGGACGGCACGGTTGTCTCCTCGGCGCGGGAAGGCGGACACGGGAAGGCGGACACGGAACACCGGCATGGGGAACACCGGCACAGCGGACGGGCACGGGTACGGGGTGCCGGGCGACCGATGACGGACGGGAGATGGCGCGTGTGACGATCGGCCAGCGTGGCACAGCTTAGCGTAGCCATCTGGATACGATCCGTATGTACGCGTCGGGCGCGGCGGCAGAAACCCCGTCCGGCAACGCCAGCCAGGTGAACAACCGGCTCGCCGATCAGGTCAAGGACCATTCCAGGGAGTCCGTCGTGCATGTGCTCTTCGTCGCCGGTGCGCGGCCCAATTTCATGAAGGTCGCCCCCGTTCTCGCCGCGGTCACGGCCCGCGGCGCGCGGGCCACGCTCGTCCATACCGGGCAGCACTACGACAGTGCGATGAGCGGCGTGTTCTTCGACGATCTCGGCCTGCCCGCCCCGGACCACTTCCTCGACATCGGTTCGGGTAGCCATGCCGCTCAGACCGCCGGGGTCATGACCGCCTTCGAGCCCCTGCTCGAGCGGGTCCGCCCGGACGTTGTCGTGGTGGTCGGCGACGTCAACTCCACGCTGGCCTGTGCACTGGTCACGGCCAAGTCCGGCATCGCACTCGCCCATGTCGAAGCGGGGCTGCGCAGCCGGGACTGGTCCATGCCCGAGGAGGTGAACCGGGTCGTCGCCGACCGGGTCGCGGACCTGCTGTTCGCGACCTCCCCGGAAGCCGTGGTGAACCTGCGCGGTGAGGGCTACCGGCCGGACCAGATCCATCTCGTCGGCAACGTCATGGCCGACACCCTGCTCGCGAACATCGAGCGGGCGCGGTCCGGGCACACCCTGCCCAGGCTCGGACTCACATCCGGTGGATACGGACTCGTCACGCTGCACCGCCCGTCCAACGTCGACGATCCCGGCGTGCTCGCCGGGCTGCTCGGCGCGCTCGGGGCCGTGGCCGCGTACTGTCCGCTGGTGTTCCCCGTCCATCCCCGGACCCGGGCACGCCTCGACGGGCAGCTACCGGCAGGGGTGACGATGCTGCCGCCGGCCGGCTACCTCGACTTCCTCGCCCTGCAGGCCGGCGCACGGCTCGTCATGACCGACTCCGGTGGGGTCCAGGAAGAGACGACCGTGCTGGGCGTGCCATGTCTGACACTGCGGACGACTACTGAACGCGCTGTAACTGTTGCCGAAGGTACCAACGAGATCGTCGGCACCGAACCCGCACGGATCGTCGAGGCGGCGTGTCGGGTGCTCGACGATCCCCCATCGCCCCGGCGGCCAGCCCTGTGGGACGGCCGGGCGGGCGCGCGGATCGCCGAGATACTCCTGGCCGGGGGGTACGGGCATCCCGGCCGCCGACCGACCGATCTTGTACCGACCGATCCTGTACCGGAGGTCCCTGCGCCGGCGCTCCCTGCGCCGGCCGGCCGTGACGCGGTTTCCCGGTGGGCCGTGTCATAACAACTTTTTCACCTTTTGATGCGGACTACATTGTCTCCCCTGGAGCGGACCACATTGTTGCCCTTAAGGCAGACCACATTGTGGGCGTTGAAGATGATGTGGACGCAGCATCGCGCGGATACCCAGGATTCTCCTGATAGCAGGCAGGAACGGACCGTCCGCGGGTTTCGAAGCCCTGCATACTGGGCGCGTCCCGCGCGTTACTCTCGGACCGTGCATGTCGCGTACTCCAGCAAATCCGTATTTCGGGGGAATTGATGCCTGTCAAGAGTGGTAGTCATAGCGGCCGGGAGTCCGCACCAACACCGTTAGCAGTTCGGGGACTTCGGCCTCCGGCGGCGCGCGGAGACCATGATCGCGCCGCCTTTGGCCCTCCAGCCCGATGGTGACGCTGTTCGCGCCCGGCCGGCTCCGGCGGCACGGCGGCACGGCGGGTGGATGGAGCATGCCGGGAGTCCCGGTACTCGCCGGGGCGGCTGCAGCTACGTTTCTGGTCGGCGCGGCCCTGCGTGGCGGGCCTGGACGATGGCTGGGCGTCCTGACCTGCCTGGTGGTTGCCCTCCTGATCGCCCGGCTCGTTCCGGCGCCGCGGTCGGCCCGGCCGGGGCGCGCCGACACCGGAATCGCCGGCACCGGGGCGACCGGTCCGGGAGCAGCCGGTGTCGATCCGCTGACCGGCCTGGCCGACCGGCACGGATTCCTCGACCGGGCCGCACGCTTTCTCGCGGAGGTGGGATGCCCACCGGCGGAGGGCGGGTGGACATCCCGCGGGGCCGGCGCGTTGATGCTGATCGACCTCGACTGTTTCAACGAGGTCAACGGAGGGCTCGGCCACGAACGGGGGGATCGCCTGCTGGTCGAGGTGGGCCGGCGTCTCGACGCGGTAGGGAGGCCCGGTGACCTGCTCGCGCGGATCGGCGGGGACGAGTTCGCGATGATGCTGCGCAATGTGGACGACGAAAGCGCAGGTGCCGTCGTCACGCGTTTCCGGGACGCTCTGCATGCCCCGGTGCTGTTGGCGGGTATGCAGGTGGCGGTCGAGGCGAGCATCGGTATCGCGATTGCTTTCGAGCACGGTCGGGACGTCGACGAACTCCTGCGCAACGCCGCTTCGGCCCTGCGCGAGGCAAAGAAGTCCCGTACGGGTTACCGCGTCTACGACACTGGCTGCCTGCGGCCCAGCCCGGCCCGGTTGCGGCTGCGCACCGAACTGCGAACGTGTGTGCAGGCCGGGCAGCTCGAACTGCGTTACCAGCCCAAGGCGGAGCTGCATACCGGTCGGGTCACCGGAGTGGAGGCGCTCGTGCGCTGGCGGCATCCCGTCGACGGCGTCCGCCCGCCTGACGTCTTTCTGCCGGAGATGGAATCGGCCGGTCTGATGCCGCAACTGACCCGGCTCGTTCTCGCCACCGCCGTGGCCGACTGTGCGCGCTGGCGGGCGGCCGGAGCCGGGCTGTCGGTTTCGGTGAACGTACCCGCCTCCATGATCGTCGATCCCGGTCTCGTGCCCGAGATCCGTGCGGTCCTTGCCGCAACAGGCCTGCCCCCGGCCGCGCTGTGCGTGGAGATCACCGAGGACTCCCTGATGACACGGCGGGAACTCGCACGGCAGACACTCCACGAGCTGCGCGCGCTCGGAGTGCGGATCAGTCTCGACGACTACGGCTCCGGCTACTGCTCTCTCGCCTACCTGCGGGAGCTTCCCGCCGACGAGCTCAAACTCGACCGGGCCTTCCTCCGGGACATCGGGTCGGACCCGGCCGCCGCCGAGATAGTCCGCTCTACGATCGCCCTGGCGCACACCCTGGGGTTGCGGATGGTGGTCGAAGGCGTCGAAACGGCCCGGGTCTGGGAGCTCCTGGCCGCCTGGGGATGCGACGAGGTGCAGGGCTACTTCGTCTCACGTCCGATGGCCGGCGACCAGATGCTGCCGTGGCTGCGGCAGTGGGCCGGTCGCACGCGGCAGTGCGGGCCGCACCGGTTCGGGATCGGGACGGGAACGGGCCGCGGTAGCGATCCCGCAACCGCCATCGCAGTAACCAGGATTGCGACAACCGGTGCTGTGACAACCGGCCATGCGTCGGGTCCGGGGAGCGGAGCTGTCAACCGGTCACGTGTACGGCGCGGGTCAGCAACTCCAACGGCCGGGCCAACGCGTCGTTGATCGCATCGGCGGAACGCCTCGACCGATCCACCGAGCGGGTCGATGATGTCGTCGTCGGTGGGATGCCCGGGCAGCGTCCGGCCCCGGCGTCCCACCGCACAGGCGGCCAGGGCTTCTCCGTACCGCACGCCGCGGTCGGCCACGCTGGGGTCGCCGGTCGTCCGGCCGGTAGCCATGATGTCGGCGGGTTTCATGCCGGCGGTCAGCCGGGCGAGCTCCCGCAGGGTGAAGGTGCGGCGGACAGCCTTCGGCACCATCGTGACGACCGCGGTGCGGTGTTCACGCTGCGCGCACAGCACCAGGCCCGCATTGTTGATCATAGTGGTGTCGAGGCGGCGCCCGGCGAAACCCCGTGGATTCAGGCCGCGTTCGGCCAGCACCACGGCCGCGTGGGGGTGCATGGGGAACCCTCGGAGGCGTGTGCTCCCGCGCTGATGATGGTCACCCACTGCGCGGCCGGATCCTGGTCGGTCCGTAACGCCGCGGCGGCAAGGTACTGGGCCATCGGTGAGCGGCACAGGTTGCCCGTGCAGACCATGAGCACCTGCCATCGTCCCGCCGTGTCGACGGTGGTCGCCGGCACGGCGGGCCCGCCGGCTCTGCGGTCGGGGGTCATCACGCTGCTGGGTGTCGGAGGGGGTCGGTCTGACCGCCTGTGCGCGGCCCTGCCGCCACGGTGGGACGGGCCGTCGAGCTCCCGTCCCGGCCGGGCACAGTGAGATATCGGGGTAGCGCAAGGTAACAGCACACGACCGCGACGGCGAGCGCGTCGCTCGCCAACCGCACCGGCAGCGAGGCGCTGTAGGCCACGAGTCCGAGGACGGCGGTTGTGGCGGTCACCGAGGAGACCAGGAATGCGGCGCGGGTGTGCGACCAGCCTGACACGGTGAGCAGCTGGTACACATGGGAGCGGTGCGGTTCGCACCAGACCTGACCGGCGCGGACCCGACGTACCAGGGTGAAGGAAGTGTCCGCGAGGTAGACCAGCAGCGGCGCGGCCACGGTGTCGGGGCGGACGCCGTGCCCAACCGCGATCAGGGCAAGTGTGGCGATCAGCGCGCCGAGGGCGTAACTCCCCACGTCACCGAGGAAGATCCTGGCCCGCGGGAAGTTGTAGGGGCCGAAGCCGAGCGCGGCCCCGACCGCCGCCGCGCCGCCGTAGCTCAGGGCCTCCAGACCGCTGCGCTGCCCGATGACGGCGAAGGCCACCCCGGCTACGAGGGTCTGGCCGGTGGAGATCCCGTTGATGCCGTCCATGAAGTTGAACGCGTTGGTGAACCCCGTGATCCATACCAGTGCCACGGCGGCGGCGAACGGCACAGCCTGGACCGGTAGATCAGGGTGGGTGGCAACGATCCATGCCGTGAGGATCCCTGCTGCCGCAACCATCTGCAGGCCGAGCCGGCGCAGCGCGGCAATGCCGTGGATGTCCTCGGCAAGGCCGAGAAGACCGAACAGCGCGACCGCGAGGATCAGGATGAGCAGCTCGGCCGACGCGTCCGCACCCGGGCGGACGGCGGGCACCAGCATCCCCGCGAACAGGCCGAGGACGACGGCGACCCCGCCGCCGCGATATGTCGGTATCCGGTGTGATGACCGTTCGGTCACCGTGTCCACCGCGGCCAGGCGCCGCATCCCGCGGATCACGGTTGGTGTCGTGATCGCGGTTACCAGAAGTGCGATCACTGCCGAGAGCACCACGTGGTCCTCCATCGGTCCTGGGTTTTCTAGGGGGTTCCGCTCGCATGCAGTAGCAAGAGAATTACTCTGAGTGACGAAATGCTACTACCGGTGGTGTACTCATCGGTCGTGGCGCGCCCGATGCCGCCGGAGTGCGCTCCTTGCGCTGCGGGTGGCACGGTGGACGTCGCAGTGGGTGTCGCGGGCCGCGTCCGCGCGACACGCGCGGCGGCCTCCGGTCCGACATGCACCCGAGATGTCACTCTCTGAGTATGGAGTGTTGCGGAAAGTTGGTTGTGGTCGGACAGGGCTACGTCGGGCTGCCGCTCGCGATGCGGGCGGTTGATGTCGGCTGGACGGTCGTCGGGATCGAGGTGGACGAGACAAGGGTCAAGCGGCTCGGGATCGGCGAGTCCTACGTGGAGGACATCCCGGACGCGGTGGTCGGCGCCGCCCTTGACGGTGGCCACTACCTGGCGTCATCCAGTTACGAGGACGCGGTCGGGTTCGACATAGCGGTGGTGACGGTTCCGACACCGCTACGGGAGGGCATCCCGGATCTCTCCTACATCGAGAGCGCCGGCCGCAGCCTGGGCCCGTGGCTGCGGCCCGGGGCGACCGTGATCCTGGAGTCCACCACCTACCCCGGGACGACCGACGAGCTGTTCGGGCCGCTGCTGGAGGAGTCGTCGGGGCTGATCGCGGGGGAGTCGTTCTTCCTCGGCTATTCGCCCGAACGGATTGACCCGGGTAACCCGACCTGGAATCTGCGCAACACGCCGAAGGTCGTCTCCGGGATCGACGGCCGGTCGCTGGAGGCCGTGCGGTCGTTTTACGACACCATCGTCGACCGGACCGTTCCGGTCCGCTCCGTCCGCACGGCGGAGTTGACCAAACTGCTGGAGAACACTTTCCGGCACGTCAACATCGCGTTGGTCAACGAGTTGGCAATGTTCGCCCACGAACTGGGCGTCGACGTGTGGGAGGCGATCGAGGCCGCGTCGACCAAACCGTTCGGCTTCATGCGGTTCAGCCCGGGCCCGGGGGTCGGCGGGCACTGCCTGCCCATCGATCCGTCCTACCTGTCGTGGCGGGTGCGGCGTAGCCTCGGCCGCAGTTTCCGCTTCGTCGAACTTGCCAACGATGTCAACGACAACATGCCCGATCATGTGGTGCGCCGGATCGTCGAGATGCTCAACCGACGCCGGATGGCGGTGAACGGCAGCCGCATCCTCCTGCTGGGGCTGGCCTACAAGAAGAACACCGGTGACGCGCGGGAGTCCTCGGCCGTCCGGGTCGCGGGTCTGCTGGCCGGTCTCGGCGCGGACGTGCGGGCCGCGGACCCGCATGTCGACAGCTCGTGCCTGCCCACGGGCGTGGCCATCGTCGAGGCAGACGCGGCGGAGATCGCCGCCGCCGACCTGGTGGTCGTCCTGGTCGATCACGACGTGTTCCAGCGGGACATGGTGGCGCGTAGCGCACGTGCCGTCCTCGACACGCGCTGCTGGCTGCCAACCCAACGTTGCGGGCAGCATGACGACGTGACGCCGGTCGGACCCGATATCGAACTCCTCTGAGGGCATCGGGCGGGGGCATCGGGCACGCACCCCTGGATCATCCTGTTGGAAGGATTTTGCTGACCGGCTGCCGGTGGACCGTTGCGGTCATCTTGGTGATGGCCGCCTCGAACGCGCCATCGGCAGCCGGCGGCTGGCGCAGCCCGCTACCTGCCCCTGGCTGACGCCAACGGGATCCCGTCGGCGTCGAGGCGGGACAGGATGGGCCAATGAACGAGGTTTACGTCGTGGGCGGGCATGGCTATGTCGGCAGCCGGGTCGTCACAGAAGCTGGCCGGGGCGGGGTCGTCGTGGTCAGCTGGGCGGGCGATAGCCGCCGTGGAGTGCCGTCGCTGGCCTGGCAGGAGTTTCTCGACCATGTCGAGTCGTCCGGGCCGTGCTCGGTGGTGTGGCTGCTGGACGGGGTCAAACATGCCGAGCCGCAACGTCTCGACGAGCTGCTCGCGGTCGCTTCGCCGGAGGCCCATGTGGTGTCCGTGTCGACGTGCACGGTCTACGGCGCACGGCACGATGACCTGTGCGGCGAGAATGAACCCGTCCAACTGCTGACGACGCATGCCCGGCTGAAGGCCGGCTGCGAGCAGACGCTCATCACGTCCGGACGGTCCTGGTGTGTGCTGCGGCTCGGCGCCCTGTACGGGATCGACGACCGCGGCGTCCGGAAGGACCGGATCGAAAAGTGGGTGACCCAGGCCGCCGGCCACGGGACCGTGGCCGTACCCGAACCTGCGCACTGGCGTGGCTGGCTGCACCGCGACCAGGCCGCGCGCGCCCTGTGGCGGGCCGCCAGCCACCGGGTCACGGGGCTGTTCAACGTGGCGTCGGCCAACCTGACCTTCGGCCAGGCCGCACGGTCGGCGGCTGATCTGTTCGGCGTCTCGGTCGAGAGTGACGGCAATCCCGACCCGTGCAGCTTCCAGATCAACGCTACCGCGGCCCGGACATGCGGGCTCCTGGACGAACTCGCCGGAGAAGATCTGGCATCTGCCACGGCAAGCTTCGTCGCGGATAACAAGCTCCGGTAACCCGTAGCACGTACGCTTCTACACGAGAAAGCCCAACGTCATCGGGGGCGGTGCTTTGAGCAACGACGGCGCACGCAGCATCGGTGAGCGGATCGCGGACGCACGTAAGGCTGCCGGACTGAGCCAGCAGCAGCTCGCGGACCGCATTCGCGTCAGTGTTTCCCTGCTGCGAAAAGTGGAGCAAGGGAGCAGGGACACCACCCCTGCACTTGTAGCGGACACAGCCCGGGTCCTCGCGATTGACGTCACAGCACTGACCGGCCAGCCCTACGATCAAGCTGGACGCCGTAGGGATCCGATCCACACTCATATTCCTGCGCTGCGTCGGGCGCTCACGTACTGGGACCTGCCACCGCATGGCATTTCCCCACGTCCGCTGCCTGAGCTCGCCGCGGATGTGGAGATGGCCGCCCAGCTTCGGCGAACGGCGCACCACACCCGGTTGGCAGCGGCACTACCCGATCTGTTGACCGAAACGACCGCCGCAGTACACGCGGCCGACGGATCACAGCGTGAGCAGATCTTCGGCCTGCTGACGGTGCTGCTGTTCGCGGCTCACAGCGTCACATACAAGACGGGCTACGAGGACCTGTCCACGGTTGTGGAGGATCGCATCAGCTGGGCGGCGGCGGGTTCGTCCGATCCACTCATGATTGCTCTCGCGGCCTGGACCCGCACCACATCGATGCTGCAGGCAGGGTCGTACGACATCGGACGGCAGTTGCTCGACCGCGTCCAGACCGACATTGACCCGGGTAATTCAGAGTGGTGGTCGCGACGCGCTGCAGATGGCCGGGGCGCTGCATCTGCGTTCCGCGATCCTGGCCGCGCGTGGCGGTGACGCTGACGGGGCACACGAGCATCTTGCGGAAGCTCGAACGATCATCGGGCATCTGGACGGACAGGACGGCGACGGCGGGTGGCACCAGCTTGCCTTCGGGCCGGCGAACACCGGTGTCCATGAGGTCGCCGCTGAGGTCGAGCTGGGGGATGGGCCCGCGGCCATTGCTCGCGCGGACGGGTTGAGGCTTCCTCCGGACCTGCCGAAGATCCGGGCCGGTCACCACTTCATTGACCTGTCTCGTGCGTATCTGTGGGCGAACGACAAAGATGCTGCTCTTCGCTGCCTGTATACCGCCCGCAAGCTTGCTCCTCAGCAGACACGACACCATCCGACCACCCGCGAGGTGGTGCGGATGCTCATCCGCCTGCATCACCGCTCCAACGAACCACTCGCCCAGCTGGTCGGCTGGGTCGGCAGCGATCTGTAGTCGCCCAGATCTCTCACGCGCCGTCAAGTAGCGGAAGTGACACAACTTGTGTCACTTCCGCTACTGAGATCAGGCCATCCTCGGTTGCGGTGAACAACCGCATCGTCACATTCCGCCTCAGGCGGGAGCGTGTCGATGTGGCCCTCTGCCCTACGGACACCTACCGGGCAACCCGCGGGCACCGTCCACGAGGAAGCGACACGACTGTGCGTCGATCTCTGGTCCCCTTCTCCGAGAACCTTGCCTGGGGCGAGGCGGAATCCGCCACGCCGTCGACCGAGGATCAGCTCCACGCGTGTGCCGTCAAAATCTCACGGCATGCAATCGCGCGTTCCTTGACTGCCGGTACCTCCTCGCGGATATTGATCTCCGTCCAGGCAGAAAAGACTCCCCGGCAACCGGCTGACGGTGTCCCGGTTGGCGGGTGAATACGGTGCCGGTGCCGGCGACCTATCTACCCCTCCGATCACTCCGTGTGGGTGGGTCGCCGGCACTGACCACCGGCGGCAACCAAAATCGCTGTTCTCCAGGGACCTGATATCGACCACTTCGGACGGCAGGACGGTTCCATCACTGGACTTCATGTAAAAGAAATGGAGTAGTCATGGAAGAAGCGCGGTTTCATGTCGTCGATACAGGCAGGCGACTACTCGCCTCTTTTACCGGCGGATCCGTGGTGCACCAGTGGTGCCATCGGCTGGCAGCCGATTCGAACGTCGAACTGTCATTGATCATCCGGGATCGGGAGACCCGGATAGAACGGCGGGTCTGGCCCGACCGGTGCGAACTGATCGCATCACCACACGCGAAGCGAGCGGCAATGTGCACGGCGGCGCATCGTGTCGTCCTCTGAAACCGCGACCGGCGGCGGCCGGGTGTGGCTGGCGGTACTGGGTCCGCCGGGGTCGGGGAAGTCCACGGTGACCGCCGCACTGACCGGGCTGTTCGTCCGGCGGCGGGACCGCTACCGGCGCACGATCCCGGGAATCCGCACGGTACTGATCCGTGCGGGTGTGCTCTGGGAGGTCATCGACGCCACTCCCAGCCGGCGGCAGGTCATCGACGCCGTCCTCACCGCCATCGCCCCCTCTCTCGCGTCGGGCGGGCTGTCGCCCGCACCTGTGGTGAAAGGGCTTCACCCATGACCATTACCGATCTTTCGATGCCGGCCGTCCCCACGGCCGAGGGCAAGTCCGGGAATGTGTACAGGTCCGGCCCGCTGCCCGCGCCCGGCCACGACGTCCACTCCGACCGGATCGACCGGGCCGCCTACGGCCGGTTCGGCAACGTCGACCTGTACATCACCGAGGCCTGTCCGCTGCGCTGCACCCACTGCTCCCTGGACGGCCGGCTCGGACACGCCCGCACGATGGGCTGGTCGCAGATCTGCACGGCGCTGGACGTCTGGCAACGCCTCGGCGGGTCGCACGCGACGATCCTCGGCGGGGAACCCGCCGGGCACCCCGACTTCGTCCACACCCTCCGCTATGCCCGCACGCTCGGCTACCAGCAGGTCAGCACCACCATCAACGGACTCACCCCCGCCGCCCGAAAGCTACGCGGCCTCGCCCCGACAGAGCTGTCCTCCATCCAGATCAGCCTGGACGGCGGCTCACACCTCACCCACGACCAGATCCACGGTCCCGCCACATTCGCGACCGCGATGGCCACCGCCGCCGACCTCACCGACCGCGGCTTCGACGTCTGGTTCCTCTGCACCGTCACCCGCACCAACCGCGACGACTGCCTGAAACTCCTCGACCTCGCCGACGACCTCGGTATCACCCAGGTCAACTACCAGCTGTTCTCCACCATCGGCCGCGGCCACACCCACCAGGCGGCGGCGATGACCCCACGGGAATGGATCGGCTTCTACCAGCAGCTCCCCCACGCGGCAGCCGGACATCACACCCGGGTCTGCTACCAGCCCACTACCGGGCAGCCCTCCACCGAACAAGGCCGGACATGCCCCCCCCGACCACCGGACTGATCGCCAACCCGGTCGGGGACGACCGTGCACGTCACCCGGACCGGACGGCCTGCACCAGCCGCTTACCTCCCGACCCGGCGGTGACCATGGACGACGCAGCGTGCTCACCGCGACAATGCGGTGCTCGAGGCCCACATCGAACGGCCCCCGCCGGCTGCTGCTCGACGGGATCCCGCTGTAGCCAGCGTCAGTTGCGGGAGATCGCCGCCCTGCTCGCCTGCGGCAGAAGCGTGGTGGCGGACTGGGCGCTACTCAAACAACCGATCTTCGCCGCGACCACGCTCGACGGGACCGACACCGCCCGGATCACCGCGACCGTCGAGGTATGGGCCGGCAGCCTACCCACACCGGATGCGCTGATCGGCCTGTCCGCGACCACGGCGACGCTGCACGACCGGATCCGCCGGCGCGGCCGGGCCATGGAGGCCGTGCTGACCGACGCGCATCTCACGGCCCTGTCCGCCGCGTTCGAAACCGCCTACGCCGGGTGGCCCCGGCCGCTGATCCGCGTGGACGCCACCACGTTCGACGCCTTCGACTCTCAACACCTGTCCGAGTTGGCCGCCCAGGTACGCCAGCTCCCGATCCCTGTGGAGTCCCGATGAGACAGCCCGCCCCCGATGTCGTCGACGAGACCACGGCAGCCGGGCCACCCTGCAGACGACTTATGATCACAGCTCCCGGGGTCGTCGAACTGATCGAACAACGGCTACCGCCGCTGGGCGAGCACGACGTGTACGCCCGCACCGTGCTGTCCGGAATCAGTCACGGCACCGAAATCGCCTGGCTGAAAGGGTCGGCCGCAGCGCTGCACCGCACCTGGGACGCCAACCGGCGCTTCTACCTCGACGGCCCCGGCCGGGACTTCCCCGTCGCACCGGGATACGAGTCGATCGGCACGGTCACCCAGGTCGGCACCGCCGTCACCGGCGTGCAGGTCGGCGACCTGATCGCCATCGACGCGCCCCACGCCGACGGGCATCTCCTCACCGAGACCGCGGCAACAGCCGGGCTGCTGCCCGCCGGCGTCTCCCCGGAACAGACGATCTTCTTCATCCTCGCCAGGGTCGCGCTCGGCGGGGTCCATGACACCGCACTGTCGGTGGGCGAAACCGTGGCGATCGTCGGGCTGGGCACGGTGGGCCTGCTCGCCGCCCAGCTGGCCCGCCTCGCCGGAGCACGGGTGATCGGCGTGGACCGGTTCCCACGGCGGCTGGCCGCCGCCGAGGCCTTCGGCGTGACCACGGTGCTCGCCACATCCGATACCGATGTCGCCGCCGAGATCCGCGAGGTGACCGGCCCGGCCGGCGCGGACGCGGCGATCGAGGCATCCGGCTCGTACACGGGCCTGCATGAGGCGATCCGCTGCCTGCGCATCGGCGGCCGGGTGGCCACCGTCGCCTCCTACCACGGTGACCAGCCCGGGCTGCGCCTCGGCGAGGAGTACCACCGCAACCGCATCACCCTGATCTCCTCGATGACGATCAACGGGTGCGCGCAGCGCCAACACCCCTTATGGACCCTCGACCGGCTCAACACCACCGCACGACAGCTCATCGGCTCCGGCGCGGTCCGCACCGACGAGCTGATCACCCACCGGATTCCGTTCCACCGCGCCACCGAGGCCTACTCGCTGATCACCCACACACCCCAGGACACGATCAAGGTGGTGCTCACCTATGACCACACCTGAGCCGGCCTTCGACGCGGCCCACCCGGTCGACGACCGCTACACCCCACCCGCCTGCGGCGAGCTGGACGAGATCACGGGCGTGCTGGCCGACGGACGCCTCTCCGGCGGGGCACCCGTCCTGCCGATCTACGAGAAGGCCCTGGCCGGCTGGTTCGGAGTGCAGCGAGCGGTCGCGGTCAACTCCGGTACCTCGGCCCTGCACGCCACCCTCATCGCCCTCGGCGTGCGGCCGGGTGACGAGGTCCTCGTCCCGGCCACCGCACCCCTGCCCACGGCGATGCCGATCCTGACCTGCGGCGCCACTCCGGTCATCGTGGACACCGCCGCCGGATCTCTCACCCTGGACCCGACCGACGTGGCCGCGAAACTCACCGCACGCACCAAGGCGGCGATCACCCTGCCGCTGTGGGGGTACCCTGCCGATGACACTACGACGGCCGGCCTACTGACCGCCGCCGGCATACCGATCATCGAGGACGCCTGCCAGGCCCACGGCACGAAAGTCCGCGGCCGCTACGCCGGCACCCGGCACCGGGCCGGATGCTTCTCCACCCACGACCGCAAACTCCTGGCCACCGGCGAAGGCGGATTCGTGCTCACCGACGACGAGGAGCTCGCCGACCGGATCGACTTCTACACCCACCTCGGGCATTTGAACGGCCACGTACACGGGGTGAACCACAAACTCGCCGGGCCGCTGGCCGCGATCGGACTCCGACGGCTGCGCGGGCTGGAGGCGCAACTACGAACCCGGCGGGCCCACGCCGCCCGGCTACTCGCCGCCCTGCCGGACGACAGCCCGCTCACCGAACTCGGCTACGGACCGCAAGACACACCGAACTACTACAACCTGGTACTGATCGCCTCGGATTCCGCGGAACCGCTCGCGGCCGGGTTTACCGCCGCGGGCCTGCCACCCGACTCGACCCGCTACGCCTACCGGCCGCTGTACCACCGGCCGCTGTTCGCCGCGTATGCCACCGCCTGCCCGAACGCCGAGGCACTGTGCGCGGCGACGCTCCAGCTCCCCGTTCATCCAGATATGTCACCGGCAGCACTACAGTGGGTCGCCGACCGCATCGGAGTTCTCGCCGCAGCCCATGCCGAAAGGCAACGTCCATGACCACCATCCGGCATTTCACCGCCTCCGCGATTGTCTTCGACGACCACGAGCGGGTACTGCTCGTCCACCACAACAAACTCGGCCAGTGGCTCTACCCGGGCGGGCACGTCGACCCCAACGAAGACCCGGCCCAGGCCGCGTTGCGTGAAGTGCTGGAGGAGACCGGGGTGACCGCACGGATCGTCTGCGATCCACCGTTCGCTCACCCGGCTGTCACCGTGCACGCCCCGCCGTACACGATCCTGGAAATGCAGGTCAGCGACTCCACCATCGGCATACACCGGCACATAGACCTCGTCTACGTACTGCAGGCACTATCCGGCGAGCTCACCGCGCAACTGGAAGAAGTCAGCGCCACCCAATGGGTACCGATCGCCGACGTCGCCGGCCTGAACACCCCAGCAGAACTCCCAACGCTGGTCGCCGACGCGGCACAGTGGGCCAAGACCCGCCGGTAACCCGGAACACCAACAACAGGAAACGCCGACCGTGCTGGCTCAGCTTGCGTGTGGACAGTGCGCCAGCGGGACATCGGCACCACCAGCTCGGATGGTGACCAGGTGGCCGGCTATCTCAACCAGGCCATCACCGCACTGGAAGAGCACTGATACGAAACCGGATTTGACCGGGTGGGGCTGTCCGTCCGCTTCTCGGAGACAGTCGACATGGAATCCAGCTTGATGAGCGGATAACCGGCTCTACGCAGTTGGTCGGAAGTCGTAGTCGGCCGATTACGCGACCTTCGCATAGGCGGTTACGGTGGGTTGCCAGTCAGGGCGGGTGGCGCGGTAGGCGATGTAGCGGGCGCGGCGCTGCTGGTTGACGACGTTACGCAGGCCGAAGGCGACCCGGTAGATCAACTTGCTGAGCCGGTTGACGCCTTCCGCTGCCGCGTTGGTGATGCCCAGGGTCACGGCGTTCGCGATCTCGTCACGCCAGCTGTCGATGGTCTCGGCGAGGGTGACGAGCTCGGGGATGTCGCGGCCGAAGGTCGCGCAGTAATCGAAGAAGCGGTACAGGGCTCGGCCGACGTCGGTGCGGGTGGTCGCGCGGCCGGTACGGGACGGGGCGAGCGCGAGCATCTCAAGCAGCAGGTTCCTGGCGGTCCAGGCTGTGCGGATCTCGTGCGTGGCCGCCCCGTCGACCGTCTCGAGCGCGCTGAGGGTCTCGAGGATCTTCCGACGGCTGCGGCGGGAGAGCGTGGACGGCCCCCACCGGAGCAGGTTCTTGATCGTGTACTCGAGGTCGGAGACGCGGCCCCGGCGGCCCCGCATCCGGTGGGTGTTGCGTCGGCGCACGTCGTCGACCATTTTCGTGGCCAGTTGGGCGACGTGGAAGATGTCGGCCAGGATGATCGCGTGCGGGAGGGCCTCGCGGGCGGCGGCCCGGTAGAGGGTCGACAGGTCGATCGTGACGGCCCAGATCCTCGCGCGCCAGGCGGGTGGCTGGGCGAGGATCCAGGCGATCACCGGGGCCTTGGCGCGACCCTCGACGGCGCCGAGCAGGCCGTGGCCGCCGGTCGAGTCGATGAATACCGTCTGCCAGCAGTCCGCGTCGGCGACCCACTGGCCACTGTCCGGGTCCTTGTGGAAACCGCGGGAGCCGCGCCGCTGGTCGTCAATCCCGAGCACTCCCACAGCGGGCGCCGGGCCGAATACCGAGCGCAGCCGGCGCGGGATCTCCGCGCTGTTCCCCGCCTCGCCGGCACGCTCCGGCTTCTCCGCCGACGGCGCCTGGCCGGCCCTGGCCTGCGGGTCGTCGGCCGGCGGCGCGGCCTCGGCCTTCGGGGCGGCGGTCGGCGCCGGGTCGTCGGCCAGCAGTTCCTCGCTGCTCAAGGCCTCGGTCACGCCGGCCACCGTCTCCGGCGCGCTGACCACATGCACCGTCGGTGAGCCGTCCGCCTCCCACTCCACAACATCAACCTCGAAACCGGGCAGCCCCAGCAACGCGGCCAGCCCGTAACCCCTACCCTCGAACACGACGCACCCGTCTCCCGGTGATCTCTTCCCTAGGCAAGAAGCGATCTTTCCAGGAGGGCGGGTGCGTCCCTCTCTCGGCCCCAGATCGGCCACGCTCCGCCACAACGACCTGGTCACGGATGGTCAGTGGTCAAACGCGACGTCCGGCCAACTGCGTAGAGCCGGTTATCGGCGACACACCGCACGACGTCAAGGGCGCCCACGATGCCGGCGCCCGGGCGGTTGGCGTGGCAACCGGCGCGAGCAGCGCCGAGGAGCTGGCCGCGGCCGGTGCGGATGCGGTGTTGTCTGACCTGACCGACATTGGTGCGCTGCGGGCGGCGGTGTTCGGCTGCCTGGCCGCTGGCGACTGACCTACGGCCCCGCCGTGGCCAGCCGGTCTCGGACTGCCACCTCGACTTTGATCGTCGTCATTGTCATACCGTGCAGTCTACCGTTTGGTAGACCATTCGATCATGCCGTCCGCGCCCGTCCGACAGCGGGATGCCGCGCCACGTACTCACCGCTGCGGGATTACCTTGATGATCAAATTGTCTTCCGGGTCAGCAATTTTTCAGAAATGTCATGCCCGGGACGCCGTTGATAGATCTTTTGATCTTTTCCGGGTCTCCTTTTGTGATCATGACCTCGAACATCAAGGTCATATCTTTATGGTCTGGCTCCTGATATCTATCCTTTTCTTCCTCTTCTTCCGGATCATCCATATTTTGATCAAGTCGTGCTTCGAATTCGGGTCCCTCGAGCGAGTAGTACTCGCCGAAGTAGCTGCTGTCGCGAGCTTCCGGTGCTACGCCAAGAGCGTTACCCAGTTCTTCGGCGAGTCTGTCGATGTCATTCCGGGGAGAGCCGTAGAGAAGTATCTCGTTCATTGCTTCGGAATGATGATGGACGGAGATCTTTTTACTGCGGCATCAAAGTCTCGATATGGCATGAAGGCTACCTTTCTTCCGGCGATTTCGATAAGTTTATTTCTGAGTTCAAGCAGGTTCAGGGCTTTGAGATCGCGGTTTCTGAGAGGGGCGGTTCGCGTACCACCTCTGCGAAGTAGTACGCCGACTTCCCGCGCCTTATTGAAAAGTATATTATCGGCGATGGCGACATCGAAGTCGCTTCGTCTTCCCGAGTCGAAAGGTATCCTCTCCTTGAAGCTTATCCCGGTCACGGAACTTCCCTGCATTATACCCTGAGCGTTGGGGTATCCGGCCTCTTTCAGACCTTCGTGCAGTAAGTCGGAGAACCGGCTGAACTCGTCCTGATCGGCGAATCCGAGAGAGAGCCCGCTCCGGAGTTGATGCTCTGTTCCATACATCGAACCGGAGGCGGCTTTGGCTGCTTGGTGGGCGTCGCGGAGGGAGTCACCGCCGGTCATGAGCAGTTGCCCGTCGGGGGTGATCGTATGCCCATGCGGGAGCAGGCTTCTGACCAGCGTCGTGGTGTAGGCGCGGGCGCCGGTGAGGGCGCGACCCTCGCGCAGTGCCTGTCCGGCTCCGCGGACACCCTCGGCGAGCCCGCCGAGGGTGGTCAGGCCCCTGGTGCCGGGGATGCAGCCCAGTAAGGCGAACCCGACGTCCCACAGGGACGCCCGGCCGTTGCCGTATCGGACAAGGGCGTCGGCCAGCAGGACGAGCGCGGCGGCGAAGACCGCCCAGGCGATCGGCCCGCCGATGACCAGCGCGACTACGCCCAGTACCGCGACAGCGATCTTCGCGACCTCGACGGCGACATGCCAGACCGTTCCGGCGGTCTGCCTGAGCTTCTCCCAGGACCACCAGGGCCTGTTGCGGATCCCCGCGTGCGAGGCGTCCCGGACCGCCGACGCGCAGGCCTTCGCCCCCTCCTCCCGCATCTGCCTGGCTGCGAGCGCGAGCCGGCGGGCCGCGTCCAGCTCGTCCTGCGCGGTGTGGACGGACGCCTGAGCCTGGTCGAAGCGGGTCCTTGCGGCCTCCCGGTTGCGGATGGCCTGGGCCACCTGCGCCGGATCCGGTGGGGGAAGTGCCGCGGTCAAGACGGGGAAGATCGGATTCAGGTCCGTGAGCGTCGACGAT
>NZ_CAKKTK010000007.1:28064-44357 GCF_920656135.1 Frankia sp. Cppng1_Ct_nod
GGATCCGAAGTCATGGCTGGGTCCGGCGCCATGATCGGAGGCACCGGCAGGACGTAACGGCGGGATTCCGGTTGCTGCCACGCACACCACCCACGGGGTCAGGGCCGGGGCCGGGATCGGGGGCAAAAGCGGACAATAGTGACGGACAGTGTGACTCTAGCGCGGAAAGTCACTGTAATGCCACCCAGGGGCAGGATTCGTACACCTTCCGGCTGTGCGGTAGCTACGCGACGGCCACCGGGCGGCGAGAGACGGCCACCGGGCGGCGAGAGACGGCCACCGGGCGGCGAGAGACGGCCACCGGGTGGCGGCGCGGCGGATGCGCGATGGAGGTACGACGATGTGGTCCGGTTCGTCGTGTGGGAGCAAACCGGCCCTTGCGCCCGGCGGGACACGAGCAGAACCTCCGGTCTGATCGTGCGCGTCACCTGCTGAAATAACTCTGAGGAGCCATCCCAACTCTTATGGTGATAGGGCTGGTGGCGACGGGTTCGCCCGCCGATGATCATTTCTGTGACCTGGGGCAGGACGTGGGGGCAAGTGGAGCAGGCCGGTGCCAACGACGAACCGATCGGGCGGTCATGGCGGTTCACCCGTCCGTGGTTCACCCGTCCGCGGGACGCCGGTCCGCCCGGTCCGCCCGGTCCGCCCGGTCCGCCCGGTCCGCCCGGTCCGCCCGGTCCGCCCGGTCCGCGGGACAGAGCGGCCATACACCGCCCGCCCGGCCCCGAGATGGTCGCGGTCCTGGGTGTGCTGTGCGCGGTCGTCGCGGTCATCATCTACATCAAGGTGCTGACCGTCGCGGAGCTGATGGAGACTCCGTTCTGGGCCGGTTACAGCGTGGTCGTCACGTTCTACATCCTGTCCCGGTTCCTGCTCGCGCTCTTCTACCGGCCGCGGCCGGTGGGCCTGGCCGACGCTGACCTGCCGTCCGTAACAATCATCGTGCCGGCCATGAACGAGCAGGACGTCATCCGTGACACGCTGGCCTACTGCCTGGGTGTCGACTACCCGGCCGACCGACTCCAGGTCATCGCGGTGGACGATTGTTCGACCGACCGGACGCTGGAGGTCATGCGGGCCGTCGCGGAGCGTAACCCCGGGCTCGAAGTCGTCGCCTTTCCCCGTAACCTGGGTAAGCGGCACGCCATGGCGGAGGGGGTGCGGCGGGCCCGCGGCGACATCCTGGTCTTCGTCGACTCCGACTCGCTGGTGCGTGCCGACGGGCTGCGCGTGCTGGTCCGCTATTTCACAGACCCTCGTGTCGGCGCGGTCGCGGGCCATACCGACGTGCTGAACGCGGGCACGAACATGCTGACCCGGATGCAGGCGGTGCGGTATTTCATCGCCTTCCGGGTGTACAAGTCCGCGGAGGCCATCTTCAACAGTGTCACCTGCTGCTCGGGCTGTTTCTCGGGATATCGGCGGTCCGCGGTCGACTCGGTTCTCATGCCATGGCTGGACCAGCGCTTCCTGGGCGCTCCCTCCACCTACGGCGACGACCGGAGCCTCACGAACTTCCTGCTTCCGGACTGGAAGGTGCTTTATGCGCCGGACGCCCAGGCCTGGACGGTCGTGCCGGACAGTTTCTCGAAATTCCTCCGTCAGCAGCTACGGTGGAAGAAGTCGTGGATCCGGGAGAGCATACGGGCCGGACGCTTCATGTGGCGTAAACACCCGCTGATGTCACTGTCGTTCTACCTCGGAATTGTGCTGCCGCTGTTCGCGCCGCAGGTTGTCTGGCACGCACTGGTCGTCCAGCCCTTCATCGCCGATGTGCTGCCGGTCTGGTATCTCGGTGGGGTACTGGCAATGGCCTTCGTGTACGGCCTCTACTACCGGGCACACCGCCGGGAAAGCCTGTGGAAACAGGGGGTGGTGTTCGCACTTCTCTACACGTCCGTGCTGGTATGGCAGATGCCGTATGCGCTCGCGACCTTGCGTGACAGCCGGTGGGGTACCCGCGTCGCGGGTGCGACCCCGGCGCTGCAACGGCGGCAACGGCGCAAACGCGGGCGTGGGAGCCGGCACCAGCGGCATCCGGGGTACCTGCCGGACGCCGAACTCGCGTGGCCGCGCGAGAGTTCTGAGAACCTCACCGCGGACCGGGTGTGAACGTACAGCGACCATTTGGTCGCGTTCTACTTACGGCCGGGTTTGTCATCCTTGCGTTGATCTACGTTGCGGTACCCGGTGCCCTGCAGGTGGCGCTGGCGGTCCGCGGCGGGCGCGCACCGGAGGTCTCCGTTCAGGAGCCGGCCACCGGCCCCTGGCCGGTCGTCCCGGCGGTGCTCGCGGATCTACGCTGGCTACCGGAGCCGGGCCACCGTGATCCTCCGCTGATCCTCGCTTACCACGATGTCAGCCCCACTTCGACCAGCCCGTACGCGGTCACCGCGACCGCGTTCGCAGAGCAGATGTCGCTGCTCGCGGCGGCCGGTTACACGGCGATCAGCGAGGGGGACGTCCTGGCCTGGCTGGCCGGGGCTCCGCTCCCGCCTCGTCCGGTACTGATCACTTTTGACGACGGCATCAGCGGGATCTGGCGGTACGCCGACCCGGTCCTCGCCGCCACCGGGATGCGCGCGACCGCCTTCGTCATCACCGGGATGGTCGGTGACCGATCCGGCTACTACGTGAGCTGGGCCGAACTGCGCCGGCTGCGGGATTCGGGTCGCTGGGACTTCGGCGGCCACACCCACGACGGTCACCATGAGATCCCGATCAGCGCGGACGGGACGACCGGACCCTTCCTGACCAACCGGGAGTGGCTCGCGGATACAGGCCGCCTTGAGACCCTGGCGGAGTACGAGACTCGCGTCCGCGATGACCTCGCCGTCCAGGTCGACGACTTCGCCGGCCACGGGCTCGGCCGTCCCGCACTGTTCGCCTATCCGTTCTCGGCGGTGGACCGCCCCACGAACGACCCGGCGGTGCCGGCCCGCCTGCGAGCCGCGGTGGAGGCGACCTTTGCCGCATCCATGACCAATGAGTCCGGAGCCGCGTTGACCACCCCGGAGGCGGCTGCCGCGAGGGAACTGCGCCGAGTGGAGATCCTCGGTACCACCGGCCTGGACGAGTTCGCCGCGTCGGTGGCCCGGGGCAGCCCGCTGCCCGTCTCGGCGGGGTTGCCCGCGGGCCGCTGGCTGGACGACGACGGGCACCCGGTCGCAGGGGGAGCAGGTCCGCTGACGCTGCGGACCGCTCCCGCTGCTCCGGGTGCTCCCGCTGCTCCCGCTGCTCCGGGTGCCGCGGGTGGGTGGGCGCGGGTGCGGTTCGCACCCGACCGGACCAGCTGGTGGACGGACTACCGGGTCTCGATGTCCCTGCACGGGCTCGGAAACGCCGGGCAGGCCGCCGAGACCGTCGTGTCGCTGCTCGACGGGGGCAGCCTCCCGGTGCGGATCGGGCTGTCCGCCGGCTGGCTGTCGGTCCGTTCCGGCGGGAGCGGGAACGTGGGCGGGAGAGATAGCGGAACGGCCGGCGGAAACGCGGAAGACAACAGGGGCGAGACCGTTCGGACCCTCGCCGAACATTCGCTGCCGGCCGCCGGAAGCCACCGTCTGGATGCCGAGGTCACCCACGGTGGCCGGCTGCGGGTGTCGGTCGACGGGACCAGGGTCGTCGAGACCAGCCTGCCGGTCGACCCGCGCCATCCGGTGGCCGGTGGGATCGCACTGGTCGCCCGTGCGCGGTCAAATGGCGGCGGGACGGTCATCGCGGACGCTCTGGAGGTCGCCCCGCTGACCCTTTGACCCATCCTCGTGGGACCTGAGGTTCAGCACCCGAAGATCAGGACGGGAGATGCTGGTAGGCACCCGCGTCCGGGCTGGTCGCCGGTATGGATACCCCGCGGATGTCGCGGGTCAGTCCGAGGGGCTCACCGATCCCGACACCGTGGTTGACCGAGAGGACCTGCCCGTCGGCGCCGAACGTCGGCGGGACGGAGACGACACTGTGGGCGTCCTGTCCGCCGGCCGCGGTCCACTCCGGTAGCGACACCGACCGGCCGTTCCACACGGCCGGTAGTTTCGCGCCGGGTACCGCGAGCCAGTTGTGATCGGAGTCGATCGTGACACCCGTTCCCGTGGGGATCACGATCGCCCGGCCGATCGGGTGTGCCACGCTCATGATGTTGTTCCGCAGCCGGACGGCGGCGTGGGCGTCCACGAGGACACCGGCCGGCTGACCGCCGCCGGAGGCCCGTGTGTTGATGATCGAATTGTTGGACAGCAGGACGTGCCCGCCCGAGGCCACCGAAACCCCGGCGGCGAAGCTGCCCATGATGACGTTGTAGTACACGGACAGACCCGCGCCGGCCTGGCGGGAGGCGTACAGGCCGGCGTTACCCATCTGGCCGAGGGTGTTGTACCGGATGGTGCCCGACCCCTCGGCCTTCACCGCCGTCGCCGCGTTTCCGGTGATCATATTTGACTCGATCAGAAATCCCGTGGCGGTGACGCTCGTGTAGATACCGTGTTCGTACATCGGGTGGTCGCCATTGTCGGTGATCGTGCAGTTTCGTACGATCGAACCGGCCGAGTCGAGCTGGATGCCGTCGCCGTTGTACGGCTCGCCGTCCCGGCCGTTGCCGCTGATGAAGTCCTGATCGTAGATTCCACCGGTTCCGCCGCCCAGTTCCTGGACGCCCGTTTTCATGTTGCCAGTGACGGAGGAGTTCTTCAGCTGCGTCCCGCGGGTATCCTTGGTCTGCATTCCCCGGCCCTGGTTCCCGATGATCGAGACGTTGGTGAGGGTGATGTTGTCGGTGTTCTGCAGCCACACACCCTGGGCATTCGCACCGGTGATGGTGATACCGGAGAAGACCAGGTTGGCCACTGAGATCGCCTTGAGCGCGACACGGCCGCCGGCCGCGTCCAGGATGACGCCGACACCGCTTGCGGCATAGGTGATGGGCGCGTCCGGCGTTCCCGATGTCGCCGGCGAGAACGTGCCGGTGTAGCGGCCCGGTGCAATAAACACGGTGTCTCCCGGAACGGCCAGCTGACCGGCTCGGGTCGGGGTGCACAACGGGCTCGCCGGGCTGCGCGCGGTGGTGCGGTCCTGGTGGTCCGAACAGCTGCTGGCGGAGCCGTTCACGTAGAGGACCGGCGATTCCGCGATGGCCGGTTGGATTCCGCCGAGCAGGTGGAGCCCGGCAACCGTGCTCGTGACCACGACACCGACCACCGGAAGTTTCAAGAGCGATTTTCCTGGGTTCATCTCATGAGGTTCAGGGTGCCGGCGTTGTTCGGCATCCCCGTCAGGCGAAACACGCTCGGAAGTTCCCAAGGTTCACCCCTGGGCAAGCCGGTCGAATTTGCCCGGCCCTGTCTGGTTGGCCCTGTCTGGTCGACGGATGGCAGTGTCCGCAACCTTGACCGCTCGGGGTGTGTCGTCCGTGTGCTCGGGATCTATCCTGACCACACCGGGTGCCGTAACTGAAAGTAGTCTGTCGGATCCTGTAGGTTAAGTTCCTGTGAGTGTGGGTACACGTAGCGAGAGTAGTCCGGTCCGGTATCGGATGGTCGGACGCCCACGGACGGTGCTGCACGTCGTCGACGTGATGAACCGGGGCGGAACGGAGCTGCGCACCGTCGAGCTGATGCGCCGGCTCGACCCGGGCGAGTTCCGTCTGGTGTTCTGCTCGCTGGCTGCCGAACGGGGCGCGCTCGATGACGAGATCCGCTCCCTCGGGGGCGAGGTGTACTACTGCCGGCCCGGCCCGACCTTCCCGTTGGCGTTCTTCCTGTTGCTCCGCCGGCTGCGTCCGCAGGTCGTCCACTCGAGTGTGTCGACCCTGTCTGGACTTGTGCTCGTCATCGCCAGGCTGGCGGGTGTGCCGCGTCGCGTCGTGCACCTGCGCGGTAGTGGTGATCGCGGTGTCGACAGCGTGCGTGGGCGCGCGGAGCTCGCGGCGGGACGGAGACTGCTGGACCTCGGCGCGACCGATCTGGTGGCGGTGTGCGAGGTGGCCATGCGCGAGCTGTGGCGCCTTGAGTGGCGGGTCGACCCGCGCTGTCGGGTGATCTACAACGGGCTGGAGGTCGAACCGTTCGGCGTTGCCATCGCCGCCCGGCGGCGGGCGTTGGAGACCGCGCCCGAGGGCGCGGATACGCCCATCATCATGGTCCACATCGGGTATCCGGGGGTGAACAAGAACCGGGCCCGCGGGATCGACGTGCTTGCTGCTCTGCGCACCCGTGGGGTGGACGCCCGCCTGCAGATCATCGGACGTCAGGATGCCGAGGAGAACACGCGACTACTCGCGCTGGCCGTCCGGCGTGGGGTCCGCGATCACGTCGAGATGCTCGGGGAACGAGACGACGTCCCCCGACTGTTGGCCGCGGCGTCGCTGCTGCTGCTCACCTCCCACCACGAGAGCCTGCCCAGCGCGGTTCTTGAGGCGTGTGCGGTAGCCACCCCCGTCCTGTCGTCGGACCTGCCGGGTGTGGGGGAGATCGCCCGACTGCTACCGGGGATCACCATGCTGCCGTTGTCCGCCAACGACGAGATCTGGGCCGACACCGTGCGGGCGCTGACCTTCGTCCCCCCGTCGCTCGACGACCGGCGGGGGGCGCTGCGGCACTTCGTCCGTTCGCCGTTCACGATCGAGACGTGGCAGCGGCAGCTGACAGCGGTGTGGTCGGCGTAGGTGGAATGCGGCATTATTCCCAGCCACCCTGCGAGAAGAACTCTCCTTTTGCCCAACGGCTGACAACGTCCTGGTCGGACGGGATGAGCCGGTCCGGCAAGGTGCCGAGGAAATGCCATTCGAGGCTGTGCAGCCCGCTGCGGGGGCCGGGAACGGGGGTACCCTGTGCCCGTGTGACGTGGAAGAACAGGCCCAGGCGTTCTTCCCCGTTTACCCGGTGATGGGCCACGTGCTCCAGCCACACATCCCTGGCGACGGCTACCAACGAAATCTGTTCCGCGGTGATGCGGACCGCCGCGTCGACGGCGGACTGGCCCGCGAGGTTCCCGGACGGCAGACGCCATTGTGCCGGCCCCGACCCCGACCTGTCGCCACGAGCGAGGAGAATCCGGTCATCGGAGCAGAGCAGAAGATGAACCTCCACCGGCAGCGTTAACCGGTCGGTTCGGTGGTGTGCCATCACGGCCTGTATCCCATTCTCCCGGACACCACCGAGTCTCGGATTCCTGCGGTGGCGTTGGCAGCGGTCGTTGGCGCATCGAGTTGGCTGGCGCATTGAGAAGGTGCGGCGGCACAAGTCGTTACGACCGGGGGCTGTCGCCGTAACTCGTGCCGCCGCACCTGCGTGACGGTACCGGCGGCCCCACCCCGGTGGGGTGAGTGGGGACGGAGGCGGGGCCGCCGGTACCAGTTCGACCTCGGTGGCCAGGGCACGGTAAGCCGGCCACCGAGGAGCTTCAAATCCCCCTCGACAGTGAAAAGAAAACCTGGTGTCCAGCGTCCTCTCCGCCTGTTTTCGTATCCGCGGTCGGTCGCTGAACTGTTTGGGAGCTTAGGGCGTGCCGCGCGTATATGTCTATTCCCAGTTGGTCGATATCCGCATGTCAGGAATTTCGGCTTCAGGGTGACTGTCGAACCAGGGTGTTACCCGCGCGTCGCGGGCGGGGACGCGCAGGTTCGGCCTCCCCGAGGCAGGACGTGCCCAACTCACGCTCCGGGCCGATACGCGGCGGGTATTCCGCGCGGACCGGGATACCGGCGGTAGCCGTCCCGGCCTCGGCGTAACACCTGTCCCGCCATCCCGCCCGTTTCCTGGTTCGCGCGGTCGGCGAAGTCCGTTCGGGGCGGTACCCGCGGGTCTGGACTCCCGTGGGACGGGGATAGGGGATTCCCTCCGGGCGGGATGCGGACCTGGGCCCGTCGGTGTCGGCGTGACCGGTGCCCGTGTGACCGGTGCCGGTGTGACCGGTGCCCGTGTGACCCGGTGTGGTGGGCGTGACCCGGCAAGGCCGCTATGGCGGGTGTCACAATTTCCCTACCGGTTCCTCGGCGGTGGGTTGCTACATGGGTCATATCGGTGTATGGAGTCCAACGATGGTGGCGGCCGGGCTGTCACGCAGATCGATCTACCGGCTCCCGACGCGGGCCGACCCGGGGGGATCCGGTCGGTCGGGCACGACGGACACGGCCCGGGACGCCGGGCCGTGTCCCCGCGGTTTCTGCCGCACGTCACGCCATCCGTGCGCCATCCGCACGTCATCCCCATGTCGCAGACAGACCGGTTGTTCATGGCCGGCGGGGGGTAGGTCGATCAAGAGAAATTGATTGCCGAATATCGGGAAACGGTTACGGAGCGTGTGTATCGATCTCCCGGGGCGGGGATCGCGACGGGTGCCCACCGGGTGACGACCAAACCGGTTCGCATTCGGCCAGAACCGGAAAAAGAGCCAGGCGAGCAGCTCCTGGACACGCCGGGCGCCGATCTGTGAGGAGCCCAACAGCGATCAGGCCGGATACCCGCCGGTGATGTCCAAAGTCGTTAGGCTCACTGCCACAACGGAAAACACACAACGGTAGAGGGGTTCTCTGACGTGGTTACGCGAGTGGGTGTCAACGGTTTTGGCCGTATCGGCCGCAACTTCTGGCGGGCGCTTCAGGCGAGCAAGCGTAACGACGTGGAGATCGTTGCGGTGAACGACCTTACCGACAACAAGACCCTTGCTCATCTCCTCAAGTACGACACGACGCTGGGTACGCTCGCCGATCCGGTGAGTGTCGTCGATGGTGGGATCAAGGTCGGCGACACCCTCATCAAGGTGGTGTCGGAGCGTGACCCGGCGGCACTGCCCTGGGGTGACCTCGGGGTCGATGTGGTTGTCGAATCCACCGGTCGCTTCACCACGGCCGACGACGCCCGCAAGCACGTCCAGGCGGGCGCGAAGAAAGTGATCATCTCGGCCCCGGCCAAGGGTGAGGACCTCACCGTGGTCATCGGCGTGAACGACGACGTCTACGACCCGGCAAAGCACACGATCCTGTCGAACGCGTCCTGCACGACCAACTGCGTCGCGCCGCTGGCCAAGGTTCTCGAGGACGCCTTCGGTATCGAGCGTGGCCTGATGACGACCGTGCACGCCTACACCAACGACCAGGTCATCCTCGACTTCCCGCACTCGGACCTGCGTCGCGCCCGCGCCGCCGCGCAGAACATCATCCCGACGACGACCGGTGCGGCCAAGGCGACGTCCCTGGTGCTGCCGCAGCTCAAGGGCAAGTTGGACGGGCTGGCGATGCGCGTTCCCGTCGTCGACGGATCGGTCACGGACCTGGTCGCGACCCTCAAGCGGGAGGTCACCATCGAGGAGGTCAACGCCGCGTACCGGGCGGCGGCCGAGGGCGCTCTCAAGGGAATCCTGGTCTACACCGAGGACCCGATCGTCTCCTCCGACATCGTGGGCACGTCGCCGTCCTGCACCTTCGACTCGCTGCTCACCATGGCCAGCGGCAACCAGGTGAAGGTCATCGGCTGGTACGACAACGAGTGGGGCTACTCCAACCGCCTCGTGGACCTCACCGCCCTCGTCGGCGGACGCCTTTAATCCCGACGTCTCAGGAACCAACGGAGCAACGGCGTGAGAACCATTGATGATCTACAGGTCGGCGGGCGCCGGGTTCTCGTCCGCAGTGACCTGAACGTGCCACTAGACCGCTCCGGCGACACGCCCCGGATCACCGACGACGGGCGGGTGCGCGCGAGCGTGCCCACCATCCGCGCGCTGCTGGACCGCGGCGCCCGGGTGGTCGTCTGCTCGCACCTGGGCCGGCCCAAGGGCGCGTCGGACCCGGCACTCTCGCTCGCCCCGGTTGCCGTACGACTCGCGCAGCTGCTCGGACGACCGGTCGCGTTCGCCGGTGATGGCAGCGGTGACATCGCCGGCGCATACGCCCAGAAGATCGTCGCCGGGCTCGGTGACGGCGAGGTCGCGCTCCTGGACAACCTGCGGTTCAACTCGGGGGAGACGAGCAAGGACGCAGCGGTGCGGGCCGCGTTCGCCGACAAGCTCTCCGCGCTGGCCGAGTTCTACGTCGGGGACGCCTTCGGCGCCGTCCACCGGGCTCACGCCAGCGTTGCCGACGTGCCCAAGCGGCTCCCGCACGCGGCCGGGCAGCTGGTGCTCGCCGAGCTGGAGGTCCTGCGGACCCTGGCGGGCTCCGCGGCCCACCCGTATGCCGTCGTCCTCGGCGGGTCCAAGGTGAGCGACAAGCTCGGGGTGATCCGGGCGTTGCTGCCGAAGGTCGATGCCCTGCTGGTGGGTGGTGGCATGTGCTTCACCTTCCTTGCCGCGCAGGGGCACGGTGTCGGCGACTCGCTGCTGGAAGCGGAGATGATCGACACCTGCAAGGACCTGCTGGGCGAGGGTGGGGGTCGGATCGTGCTGCCCACCGACGTGGTGGTGGCAGGCGAGGTGTCCGCCGACGCGGTCACCGCGGTGGTGGCGGCCGATGCCATCCCCGACGGGAAGAAGGGCCTCGACATCGGGCCGGAGTCGGTGGCACTGTTCACCGACCGGTTGCGCGGGGCCCGGACGGTTTTCTGGAACGGCCCGATGGGTGTGTTCGAACTCCCGCCGTTCGCGGCCGGTACCCGGGGGGTGGCCGAGACCATCGCCGGTCTCGACGGCCTCACCGTCGTCGGCGGCGGCGACTCGGCGGCGGCCGTGCGCACTCTCGGTATTCCGGAAGCGGCGTTCAGTCATATTTCTACCGGTGGCGGCGCCAGTCTGGAGTACCTGGAGGGCAAGTCCCTCCCCGGCCTTACGGCGTTGGAGGTCTGATGTCCACGGACAGAAAGCCCGGCGACCGCAGGAAGCCCCGCGGCAGCGGTCGGCGCACCCTGGTCGCGGGCAACTGGAAGATGAACCTCAACCATCTCGAGGCGATCGCGCTGGTCCAGAAGGTTGCCTTCGACCTGAAGCCGGCCGAGCTCGACAACGCCGACGTCGTCGTCCTGCCCCCGTTCACCGACCTGCGCAGCGTCCAGACCCTCATCGACGGTGACAAGCTCGCGCTCGGCTACGGCGCCCAGGACCTCTCCCCGCACGGTTCCGGCGCGCACACCGGCGACATCAGCGGTTCGATGCTCGCCCGGCTGGGATGCGGCTACGTGGTGGTGGGCCATTCCGAACGACGCGCCGACCATCATGAGGACGACGCCCTGGTGGCGGCCAAGGCGCGGGCCGCCTACGCCCACGGGATCACCCCGATCCTGTGCGTGGGCGAACCGGAGCCGGTGCGGGTCGCGGGCAACCACGTCGCCCACGTCCTCGACCAGCTCGACGGTTCCCTCCAGGGAATCACCGTGGAACAGGCCCGTACGCTGGTCGTCGCCTATGAACCGGTATGGGCGATCGGTACCGGGCGTACCGCGTCCGCCCAGGACGCGCAGGACATGTGCTTGGCGATCCGGGGTCGGCTCGCCAAGCACTTCGGCGAGGATGTCGCCGCGGTCATCCGCATCCTCTACGGCGGTTCGGTGAAGGCGTCCAGCGCGCCGGAACTGTTCACCCAGCCCGATGTGGACGGCGGGCTCGTCGGCGGTGCGAGCCTGGACGCGGCGGAGTTCGCCGCGATCGTCCGCAGCGCTCCGCCAAGCTGACGGGCAGGGGGTCTGACGGGCCGCGCCGTTGCCGGCGCGGCCCGCAATCACGGAGGTCCGATCCCGGTGTGCTTGGGTGACTCCGGTGGCGGGGCGCGGCTCTGCCGGGAAGGGGCTCACCGAAGGCGATGCGACGCAATCGCGCGATCACCCGGGTCACAGCGTCCACTCGGGTCACGACATCCACCCGGGTCACGGTGTTCACCCGGGTCACAACGGCCGTGGCCGTCCTCGGCGGGGTCCTCGCCGCTTGCACGGGCGGAGGCGGTACGAAGGCCGCCTCTGATCCGCCGGGTCCACCCGCCGCGATCAGCAACCGGGTCATCAGGCCGGTGGACAAGAACGGCGGGACGCTGCGGGTGCTGGCGACCGCCGACTGCGACTCCTGGGATCCTCAGCGCACGTCGTCCGCCCAGTGCTGGAACGAGCAACGGTGGATCTCCCGGCAGCTGGTGACCTACGCCCCGGCCCCCGGCGCCGCCAAGCTCGCGGGTGATCTCGCCACCGACGTCCCCACCTCCAAGGACCTGCGGACCTGGACGTACACGATCCGCCCGGGCCTGGCCTTCGAGGACGGCACGCCGATCACGTCAAGAGACGTCAAGTACGGGATCGAGCGGGCGTTCGCCACGGACGTGGTCCCGGGTGGTCCCGGCGAGGTTGTCGATCTTCTGCAGGACCCGGAGAACCCCTACCGGGGCCCCTACAGCGACTCGACTCCCGACCGGCTCGGACTCTCCTCGGTGCAGACGCCGGACGACCACACCATCACGTTCCGGTTGAACCGGCCGTTCGCCGACTGGAACCTTGTGATGGCGTCACCCGTGTCGACCCCGGTACCACGGCTGCGCGACACCGGCGCCCGCTACGAGTCCCGACCGGTGGCATCCGGGCCCTACCGGATTGAGAGCCATCACCCCGGCGAGTCCATCACCTTGGTGCGCAACCCGCAGTGGAACGCCCAGACCGACCCGAACCGGCCGGCCCGTCCGGACCGCGTCGAGGAACGGATGGGACTGGCCCCGTCCGACATCGACAACCGCATCCTGACCGACCAGGCCGACATCTTTCTTGACCAGACCGGGGTGCAGGCCCATGCCGAGTCCCAGATCGTCGCCAACCCGAGCCTGCACGCGGACCGTACCGCCGACGCCCCGACCGGCATGCTGCGCTTCCTCGCGGTGCTGACCAGGGTCGCGCCGTTCGACAACATCCACTGCCGCAACGCCGTTGCCTGGGCAGTCGACAAACGGGCCCAGCAGACCGCGCGGGGCGGGGCGACCGTAGGCGGTGACATCGCATCGACGATGCTCCTTCCGCCGGTGCGTTCCTTCTCCTGGTTCGACCTGTTCCCGAGCCCGGGCGGCACCGGAGACATCGCCAGGGCAAAGGACGAGCTGGCCGCGTGCGGCCGGCGGGAGGGCTTTGCGGTGACGCTGGCCACCGGGCCCGCATCGAAGGACGTCGCCCAGGCGGAGGCGGTCCGAACCTCCCTGGCCCGGGTCGGCATCAGCGTCACCGTCGAGAAGTTCGACGAGCAGCAGTGGATCTCGGTGATCGAGACTCCCGAGCGGATCCACAACGCGAAGATCGGCCTGGTGCTGGCCGCCCGCAGTAGCGACCGGCCGACGCCGTACGCCTTCCTCGCCCCGGTCGTCGGTGGGCGTGCGATCGGTCGCGAGAACAACCTCAACGTCGCCGAGCTGGATCAGCCCGCGGTCAACCAGGGGCTGGAGCGAGGCATCCGTACCGGCGACGGAGACGATGCGGCAGGCATCTGGACGACGCTGGACCGTACGGTCGTGGCGTCCGCCGCGTACGTACCGCTACTCTACGACCGGGCGCTCAACGTCTACAGTGACCGGCTGACCAACGTCCGCTATTCACCCGCCTTCATGATGACGGACTTCGCCGCACTCGGCGTCGTCCCGTAGGACGGGTCCGGACGGTGCCGTGCCCTGGTGGCAAACGCTGTGCTGTGGGGCAAACGCTGTGCTGTGGGGCAAACGCTGTGCTGTAGCTTGACATGATTACTGTGAACTGCATGACGATCGCTGTGAACCGGCCGACCGAAGGAGGCGCGATCATGATTTTCTCCGCGCCTGGAGGGGCCGGCAAGGATCGCCGGACAACGACGACGGCACGAAAGCAGGTCCCCAGATGACTGTCGGGCTGTCCATTGCCCTGATCATCACGAGCGTACTGCTGGTGCTGCTCGTGCTGCTGCACCGGGCCAAGGGAGGCGGGCTGTCCACGCTGTTCGGCGGTGGAGTTTCGTCCTCGCTCGGCGGTTCCTCGGTGGTCGAGAAGAACCTCGACCGGCTGACGATCGCCATCGGGCTGATCTGGATCACCTCCATCATCGGCCTGGGTCTTCTCCTCAAGGAGTGAGCGGCTCCGGACGAACCCGGACACCGGCGTCGGCGCTCGCCGTCTGCCTGGCTGTCCTCGCCGCCGTTGTCGCCGCCTGTGGCGGTGGGAGACCCGGACCTACCCCGGCGACATCGGTCACTCCCACCGTCACCTCCGAACCCACCGACAAGCCCGGTGGCACGCTGCGCCTGGTCGGTACGGCGATGCCCAGCGGAGATCCCGGCTGGGCGGCCGACCCCGGTTCCCGGATGCTGCTGCGGCTGGTCTCCCGGCAGCTGTACTCCTACCGGGCGAGCCTTGACCCGGCCGCGGCCGTCGTCCCCGTGCCGGACCTGGCCAGTGGGCCACCGGTGATCAGTGAGGGTGGGAAGGTCTACACGGTCACCCTGAACCCGGGGGCGCGCTGGGACACCCCGGTCGGCCGGCGGGTCACGGCGACCGACGTGGCGCGGGGCATCAAACGGCTGTGCACCCCGCCGAATCCTTCACCCCTGCGCGGCTACTTCGCCGCGACGGTGATGGGCTTCGCAGCCTTCTGCGACGTACTGGCGAAGGCTCCGGTCGGCGGCGTGCATGACGTCATCGAATATCAGAACATCACCGGTGTTCAGGTCGTCGGTGACGACACGATCGAGTTCCATCTGCTGGAGCCGGCCGCGGACTTCACCGACGTGCTGGCCCTGCCGGCCGCCTCGCCAGTGCCGATGGAAGCCCTCGCGTACCCGCCGGACTCACCGGAGTACCTCGCACACCTCATCTCCGACGGCCCGTACCATTTCGTGCCCGCGGAGGATGCCAGGACCTACCGGCTGTCGCGCAACCCGGGGTGGATCGCACCGTCGGACGGGGTTCGCCCGGCGCTCGCCGACCACATCACCGTGCGCCTCGGGCTGGACGCCGCTGCGGCGCAGGCCGAGATCGACGCCGGACGCGCTGACATGGCCCTGGGTAGCGCCGTCCCCCTCGCCGACGTCGCGCCGCTGGCCGCCCGTGTTGACGGCAGGCTGTCCACGGACGGGCCAGGCTCCACCGTGCTGCTCACCGTGGGCCTTCACGGTCCTGCGTCCGCGGCTCTGGGGGTCACCGCCGTCCGGCAGGCGCTGACGTACTGCGTGGACCGCGCCGGCGTTGCCGCGGCCCTCGGCGGGTCCACCGTGGCCACGACCACCGCGCAGGTGCTGCAGGCCCCGATGACCGGGTACCAGCCGCGCGACCCGTTTCCCACGCTGGGCTCGACGGGAGATCCGCAACGTTGCCGGGACGGAATCCAGAACGTCCCCGGCGGCCCTCTGCGGGCTCTGACCCTGCTGACCACGGACTCGGCCGCGGACGCCGGCGTGGCGGGCGTCCTACGGGACGCCTTCGCGCGGGCGGACGTGACGCTGCAGGTCACCGCGGTGCCCGCCGCGGACTTCCCCCGGCTCGCCCTCAACGTCAACGCGGGCAACGCCAACCCCGGTAGCCCTGCTCCGGGCAACGCCAACTCGGACGGCGGGGCCTTCGACCTCATCCTCACCACGGTGACGCCGGTCTGGTTCGGTAACGCCGGCCGCAGCGTGCTGCAGCCGCTGTTGGACCCGGCATGGTCGGGCCCGCGGCCGGCGGACGGCGGATACCGCAACGATCGGATCACCCGGGAGCTGCACGACGCGCTCGCCGAGGGCGATCCGGTTGCGTCGGCGACCCGCTGGGGTGACCTGGAACGCGACCTGCTCACCGAGGCCGCGGTCATCCCGCTGGTCGTCACCGTCGTCCCGCGGCTGCACAGTGCCAACGTCCGCGGCTTTGCGCGGCTGCCGTCGCTCGACAACGGCGATCCCACCAGTGTCTCCCTGGGCATCGCGTGAGATGTTCGTGAGCGTGACCTGAACGCGTCGTAAGGATGACCCGGGGTGGTCGGTGCAACCAGGTCGGGCCATCTCGTCTTACACTCGGTCAGGCCGAACCGGCTGGCGCTGGGGGGCCGGGTCCGGAGTCAACCAGCGAGACGAGACAAAGGAGTAAGCGGACCGTGGCAGGTGGTAACGCCATCCGGGGTAGCCGAGTAGGCGCGGGACCGATGGGGGAGGCCGAACGGGGCGAGACAGCTCCGCGGCAGCGGATTTCCTTCTGGTGCGCCAACGATCACGAGACCAAGCCGTCGTTCGCCGCGGACGCCGCGATTCCGGAGACCTGGGACTGCCCGAGCTGTGGCTTCCCGGCAGGGCGCGACCGCGACAATGCACCGGCGCCACCCAAGACCGAACCGTACAAGACCCATCTCGCCTACGTGCGGGAGCGGCGTAACGAGAAGGACGGGGAGGCGATCCTCGCCGAGGCTCTCGCCAAA
>NZ_CAKKTK010000007.1:45019-100527 GCF_920656135.1 Frankia sp. Cppng1_Ct_nod
CCTCACGGGGCCGTAGCTGTTCCTCAGCTGCCTAGCCGGTGTCGTGAAGGACCGTGCCTATTGGCATGGTCCTTCACGACACCGGTCCTTCAGCGCAATGGCCCCTTACGGCCGCGGCCACCTGGCCACGGCAGCGGTGTCCAGCAGCCACAGTGTCCGTGTCCTTCCGCGGGCGCCCACGGCCGGGATCTCGGCCGGGCTGGCACCGGCGAGCGCCCGGGCCACCGCGTCCGCCTTGCCCTCGCCCGCGGCGAGCACCCACACCTCGCGGGCGGCCTGGACCGCAGGGAACGTCAGCGTGATCCGGGCGGGTGGTGGCTTGGGGGAGTTCCGAACCGCTACCGCCGTCGCGGTGGCGTGGACGGCCGGGGACCCGGGAAAGATCGATGCCACGTGTCCGTCAGGTCCGACGCCGAGCAGCAGCACGTCGAAGGAGGGCACCGGCAGCCGTGCGCCCGCGGGCGCGTGGTCGGCGAGCAGCCGGGCGTAGGCGGCTGCGGCTGCGTCCACGTCCGGCTCCGAGCTGTCCGAACCGCCGTCCGCGCTGCCCATCGCGAACACCCGGGCCGGGTCGAGGGGCAGCGCGTCGAGCAGGGCGGCCCGGGCCTGGCCGTCGTTGCGGTCGGGCGAGTCGGCCGCAACGAACCGCTCGTCGCCCCACCACACGTCCACCCGCCCCCAGTCGACCGCACCGACGGTCGGACTCTCCCGCACCGCGCGCAGCGTGGCGCCACCGATACCACCACCGGTCAGCACCACCGATGCCTCGCCGCGGGCGGCCTGCGCGTCCACCAGGCTGGTGACCAGCCGGGCGGCGACCGAGGCTGCCAGCAGGTCCGCGTCCCGATGGACGACGACCTCGGGCGCCGCACCCATCAGTCGTCCGTCCCGGTGGCCGCGCTCGCCATCGGGTCACGCCAGATGTGTTCGCGCACCGGTGAGCGCGCGGTGAGGCCCGCCACGCCACTCCACGCCGACAGCGCGTCCGAGTAGGGCGGGTCGTCGTCGAGGCGGCGCAGCTCCTCGGCCAGCAGATCGCCGAGGCCACGTTCGGGCAGGGGTACGGCCCGGTCCGGTTGTCCGGGCCGACGCAGCACCGCCGTGTGGGGGTCGTGCCGGACGAGTGCCAGCTCGCCCTCGTCGAACGTGACACGTACCTCGGCCAGCCCACGGGGGGGAGCCTCGCGGACGGCCACAGGTACATGCAGCCGGTCGGACAACCAGCCGGACAGCAGGCAGACGCTGGGGTCCGCGGGGCCGCTGACGATGCTCACCGATCGCGGTGTCTCCGTGATCGAGTCGAAAGCGGCGGCGATCAGCGTTCGCCAGCCGGTCAGCCGGGTCCAGGCGAGATCGGTGTCGCCGGGCGCGAAGTCCGCCGCCCGTTGGCGCAGGGTCGCCACGGGATCCGTCGACGTGGTCGCGTCGGTGACCCGTCGGTCCGCGAAGACCCCGAGGGGGTCGTAGGCGATGCGGTCCGGGGACTCGCCCTGCCACCAGGTCACCACGGGTGCGTCCGGCGCGAGCAGGGGCAGCACCACCGACTCCGCATGCAGGCCGAGCCGTCCGTACATCCGCATGACCACGGCCTCGCCGGGCCCGAGTCGTCCACCGATGGAGACCTCGGCGTCCAGCCGCGAATTGGGCGCGTCCATCTGACGCCGTACGACGATGAGTAGCCGGCACGGGTGAGCCGACGCCGCAGCCGTCGCCGCGCTCTCGGCGACGCCGACGTGCTTTTCGTCCACCACGACCACGAGGGTCAGAGCCAGGCCGAAGGCGAGCGCGCCGGCCGAGCGCCGTTCGGCCGCGAGCGCCTTGACGACGTCGGAGCCGGTCGTGTCCCACAACGTCGTCATGGTCGCCTCCAGTGGCGCCCGTCACGGGCGAGCATCTCGTCGGAGGCGGCTGGTCCCCAGGTTCCCGCCCGGTAGCGGTGGGGGACGGTGCCGGCCCAGAACTCCTCCAACGGGTCGATCACCCCCCAGGACTCGATCACCTCGGCGTTGTTCGGGAACAGGGTCGCGTCCCCGAGCAGCACGTCGAGGATGAGCCTCTCGTACGCCTCGGGGAGGGCCTCGGTGAACGCCTCGCCGAACAGGAAGTCCATGGCGACGTCGCGGACCTCCATCGCCGAACCCGGCACCTTGGAACCGAACCGCAGTGTCACGCCCTCGTCCGGCTGAACCCTTATCACCAGCTGGTTGTGGCCGAGCTCGGTGGTGTCGGTGGCGTCGAACGGAAGGTGCGGAGCCCGTTTGAACGACACGGCGATCTCGGTCACACGCCGTGGCAGCCGTTTGCCGGTCCGCAGGTAGAACGGGACGCCTGCCCATCGGCGGGTCTCGATACCGAGGCGGACGGCGGCGTAGGTCTCCGCCCGGGAGTCCGGGGGGATGGCGTCCTCGTCGAGGTAGCCCTTCACCCGCCGGCCGGCGAGCCAGCCCTGCTCGTACTGGCCGCGCACCGCGTAACGGCCGAGGTCGGCCGGCAGCGACACAGCGCGCAGGACCTTGAGCTTCTCGTACCGGATGGCCTCGGCGTTGAAACTGACCGGCTCCTCCATGGCGGTGAGAGCCAGCAGCTGCAGCAGGTGGTTCTGCAGCACGTCGCGGGCGGCGCCGGTCTCGTCGTAGAACCCGGCGCGCGAGCCGATGCCGACGTCCTCGGCCATGGTGATCTGGACGGAGTCCACGAAGTGGGAGTTCCAGATCGGTTCGAACAGGGTGTTGGCGAACCGCAGCGCCAGCAGGTTCTGGACGGTTTCCTTGCCCAGGTAGTGGTCGATGCGGAAGACGTCGGCGGGGGTGAAGACGTCGTCGACGAGCTCGTTGAGTGCGCGGGCGGAGGCCTGGTCGTGACCGAAGGGTTTTTCCACCACGACTCGCCGCCAGCCGCCGGACGCCTCGTTGGAGGCCATTCCGGTGCGCTGCATCTGCTTGAGAACCACTGGGAACGCCGATGGTGGGATCGACAGGTAGAACGCGGCGTTGCCCTGGATGCCGTGGGTGTGCTCAAGGTCGAGCAGGGTCTGCGCCAGGGTGTCGAACGCCTGATCGTCGTTGAACGATCCGGGGACGAACTTCGCCGACGCGGCGAGGCGTTCCCACACCTCCTCACGAAACGGCGTGCGGGCACCGGCCTCGGCCGCTTCCCGGGCGATCTGCGCGAAGTCGCCGTCGGTCCAGTCGCGGCGGGCGAACCCCAACAGTGCGAAACCGGGTGGGAGCAGGCCCCGGTTCGCCAGATCGTAGATGGCCGGGATGAGTTTCTTACGGGCAAGGTCGCCGGTCACCCCGAAGACCACCAGGGCGCACGCGTCGGGAAGCCGTGGCAGCCTGCGGTCCCGCGGATCTCGTAGCGGGTTGGCGCTCACCGTTGGTGTCACCCGAACCTCCCTTTCGTCCCCTGGGGTCTGCGGTCTGCGGTCTGCGTCATCATCCGATCCACAGTGGCAGGTCAGCGCACAGTGGTTGCAAGCTGGTCATTTATCGCCGAGAGCAGCTGGTTCCAGGAGTCCTCGAACTTCTCGACACCTTCGCGCTCAAGCACGTCGATGACGTCGGTGTAGGAGATCCCGAGACCGGCCAGGCGGGTCAGTACCGTCCGGGCGTCGTCGTAGTTCGGCCGGATCGTGTCGCCTGTGACCACCCCGTGGTCGGCGAAGGCGTGGATCGTCGCTTCGGGCATCGTGTTGACCGTGCCCGGGGCAACCAGTTCGGACACGTAGATCGTGTCCGGCATGGACGGGTCCTTCGTGGACGTCGACGCCCACAGCGGCCGCTGCGGCTTGGCACCGGCCTTGGCGAGCGCCGTCCAGCGCTCGGTGGCGAACGCCTTCTCGTAGCGTTCGTAGGCTAGGCGCGCGTTCGCAATCGCGGCCCTGCCCCGCAGGGACCGGGCCTCATCGGTGTCGATCTTCTCTAGTCGGCGGTCCACCTCGCTGTCGACCCGGCTGACGAAGAACGAGGCGACCGAGGCGAGATCGGACACGTCCCGCCCGGCCGCTCGGGCCCGCTCGAGGCCGGTCATGAACGCGTCCATGACCGCGTCGTAGCGGTCAAGCCCGAAGATCAGCGTGACGTTGACACTGATGCCCTCGGCGAGCGTGGCTGTGATCGCTGGCAGCCCGGCGAGGGTGGCCGGGATCTTGATGAACAGGTTCGGGCGGTCGACCGTCCACCACAGTGCGCGGGCCTCGGCCAGGGTGCGTTCGGCCTCGTGGGCGAGGCGGGGATCGACCTCGATCGACACCCGGCCGTCCACGCCACCACTGGCGTCGTAGGCAGGTCGCAGTACGTCACAGGCGGCACGGACATCCGCCGTGGTGATCGCCCGGACGGCTTCGCCGACGTCCACCCCGCGGAGGGCCAGATCGTGGATCTGCTCGTCGTAGGCGGATCCGCTGGTGATCGCCTTCTGGAAGATTGTCGGATTGCTGGTGACGCCGACGACGCTGCGGGTACGTGTCAGTTCGGCGAGGTTGCCGGTCCGCAGACGATCCCGGCTGATGTCGTCGAGCCAGACCGCCACACCGGCGGTGGACAGCTGTGCCAAGGGGTCGGTCATCGCGGTGTGACGTCCTTTCCATGGGCGCCGGCACGGGCGCTGGTACGGGGTTCTGGCACGGGCGCTACGGGGCTGGCACGGGCGCTGGTACGGGGTTCTGGCACGGGCGCTATGGGGTCCGGCGCGACGGGCTGTCGAGTGGTCGGCGGATGCGTGGTGCCGGTCATCCTCGCCCTACCCTCTCTCGGTCGTCCCATCCCGGTGTCCGGACACTCGCGACGGTGCGGGAAAGTTAGCGAGAACACCACCTTTCCGCCTCTTCCGGTTAAGGATTCCGGCCCGCGCCGTGGCCGGCCGGCGGCCTGTAGTGATCCACCATCGGGTGGGTCATATCAGTCGATACGGTAAGTGTCGTCGTCGCCACCGGTCCCACCCGATGGCGAAATCCTGGCTGGATGTGGGTGGAGCGCCTGTCGCGGTGGTCGGTGGTTAGACTCCGACACGTCGTAGAACCACGCAGAGAGCCCCGGTGACGGGGCCTGAGTCTCCGCGGGTGTGTCCTTCCGCCTCCCGCCGATCGCGAGGTCGCCCTGTCCGCCCTGGCCGCGTCCACGTCGGTGTCCACTCTGTCGAAGCAGGAGCCGAAGCAGAACATGCCCGCGCGGCCGACGGCCGGCGGGCCGGCGGGTCCGGGGAGGTCCCGGCGCCCCGCCCTGGCGCTGGCCCGCTCCTACGTCGCCCTGACAAAACCCCGGATCATCGAGCAGCTGCTGATCACGACCGTTCCGGTGATGCTGCTGGCCGAGCGCGGCCTGCCGTCGGTGTGGCTCGTACTCGCGACGCTGGTCGGCGGCACGTTCGCGGCGGGCAGTGCCAACACGTTCAACTGTTACGTCGACCGCGACATCGACGAGGTGATGGCCCGCACGCAGCGGCGCCCACTCGTGCGGGCAAGCGTCACCCCCGCCGAAGCGTTGCGGTTCGGGATCCTGCTCGGTGTCGCAGCCACGCTGTTGTTCGGGTTCGCGGTCAACTGGGTGTCGGCCCTGCTCGCAGACGGGGCCATCATGTTCTACGTCTTCGTCTACACCCTGGGACTCAAGCGCCGCAGCCCGTCCAACATCGTCATCGGTGGCGCGGCCGGCTGTTTCCCGGTCCTCATCGGCTGGTCCGCGGTGACGGGCACGGTCGGCTGGCCCGCCGTGCTGCTGTTCGCCGTCATCTTCTTCTGGACCCCGCCGCATTTCTGGGCATTGGCGATCAAATACAAGGACGACTACGCCGCAGCCGGAATCCCCATGCTGCCGGTCGTCGCGTCACAGAAAGTGGTCAGTCGACGTATCCTCGGCTACTCCTACGCGATGGTCGCGGCGTCGTTGCTGCTGGTTCCCGTTGCCGACACGGGGTGGCCGTATCTGGCCGCCGCCGTGTTGCTCGGGGGTTGGTTCCTCGTGGAGGCACACCAGCTGGTCAGGCGTGTCCGTCGCGGTGGGGACGTCCGACCGATGCGACTGTTTCACATGTCGATCACCTATCTGACGCTTCTGTTCATCGCTGTCGCGGTCGCCGCCCTCACCTGAAAGCCCACGCGGTGTAGGTAGGAACCGTCACCATGACGATGGTTTCCACCTACAGCCGGCGGGGGTTCACCGACATCCGTAGGTAGAAACCATCACTATGACGATGGTTTCCACCTACAGCCGGCGGGGGTTCACCGACATCCGTAGGTAGAAACCATCACTATGACGATGGTTTCCACCTACAGCCGGCGGGGGTTCACCGAAGCGCGCTGATGTCGTCTCGGCTATCCGACGGGGGCTGCTGTCGGAGCCGGGGCAACCGCGCGTGCGCCGGGTCCGGCGACGCCGAGGTGGCAACGTCCGGGGCCGGGCGTTCGACGGTGGCGAGCCAGAGCCGCAGGGAGAAGATCCACAGTAGGGTGGCTCCGGTAACGTGCAGTTCCACCAGTACGACGGGCACACCGGTGAAGTACTGGGCGAATCCGACGCCAGCCTGCGCGATCACGATGATGGCGAGCGTGGTGGTCGCACGGACCGCATCCCGCGAAGCGCCGGCGAGGCGGACGGCGAAGACCGTGGCCACGACCAGCCCGACCAGCAGCATGGCCGCATCCGCGTGCAGCTGGGCGACGCCTGCGATATCGAACCCGAAACGCCTCGCCGTGGCCGAGTCCCCGCTGTGTGGGCCCGTCCCGGTGACCACTGTGCCGACGACGAGCGTCGCGCCGGCGACGAGCGCGAGCACCCGGGCCAGCCAGCGCAGCTCCGGCCGACCGGTGGGGCGCACCGGGCCTTTGCCCTGCCTGGCCCGGCGGTCGAGCACGACGACGTCCAGCAGCAGCACCATCGACAGCAGGAAGTGCCCGGCTACCAGGGCGGGATGCAGTTTGAACAGCACGGTCAACCCGCCGAGCACCACCTGGCCGAGAAAGCCGAGCCACAGGCCGAAGGCGAGTCCGACGAGGTCCGCCCGGCGTTCCCGAAGCCGTAGCGACACCAGCGGCAGCACCAGCATCACCAGCCCGACGGCGGTGGTCAGGAGCCGGTTGCCGAACTCGATCAGACCGTGCGCGGAGTACTCCGAGCGGGTGATGAACGAGTTGTCACCACACTTGGGCCAGGTCGGGCAGCCGAGCCCGGAGCCGGTCAGCCGGACCGCACCACCGGTGACCACGATGAGGGCGAGCAGGACCACGGAGATCCGGGTGAGTCGCCGGAAGACGATCAGGCTCACCGTCGGCATTCGCAGCGGTCGGTTTCGCTCACTCATCGCGGTTATACTACCGGCGGTAGAAGCCTGGCGCGGCCACAGCCGACGCGGCCGGCCCGGTAGGCCCGCCTGCGGTCCTGAGCAAGGTCCTGAACGAGTAACCGACCTCTGAGAGAGCATCCCGCTGATGCGGCTGCGCTACACCGGATCCGCCACCCACTGGGGATTCGCCCTCTACCTCGCGAGCAAAGACGGATACCAAGACACCCTCCTGCCCACCGGCACCTTCACCGGCACCCCCGAAGAAGCCCTCGACTGCGCCTGCGACCTGTACCTGTCCACCCCCGATATCTGATCATCTGGACCGGGCACTCCCTGCCCAGATGTCAACCCCCGAAGGACTTATGGGCGAGACCACTAAGGTCACTCCCACTTGAACGTCCGGGCCGCCAGCGTCAGCGAACCCACGGCCCAGGCAACGAGGACACCGAGGTCGGCGGCGGGCAGCCCCGAGGAATCCTGTAGCACCGCACGCAGCCCGTCCGACGCGGCCGCGGTAGGCAGCGCCCGGCCCACCCATTCCAGCCATCCGGGTAGTCGGGACAGCGGGAACACCACCCCGCCGATGAGTAGCAGCAGCAGGTAGACGCCGTTCGCCGCGGCCAGGGTCGCCTCCGCGCGCAGCGTGCCGGCCATCAGCAGCCCGAGGCCCGAGAAGGCGACGGTGGCGGCGAGCAGCAGCAGTCCCACCCACAGCGGGTTGCCATGCGGGTGCCAGCCGACGGCATACCCGACGGACACCACCAGCACGACCTGGATGATCTCGACGCCGACCACGGCCAGTGTCTTGCCCGCCAGCAGGATCGACCGTGGCAGGGGGCTCGCGCCGAGACGTTTGAGTACACCGTAGGAACGCTCGAAGCCGGTCGCGATCGCCTGCCCGGTGAACGCCGTCGACATGACCGCGAGTGCCAGGATGCCGGGGACGAGAAAGTCCACGGACCGGCCGGTGCCGCTGGGCAGCACGTCCACGGCGGTGAAGAACAGCAGCAGGCCCACCGGGATGATCAGGGTGAGCAGCACTGACTCACCGCGCCTCAGGGTCAGCTTAAGTTCGATCATGGTCTGGGCCTGCAGCATGCTCCGCCATGGCGCGGGACCGGGATCGGGACGAAGATCCAGCGGGCGCTGTGCGACCGGCACGTCGCCGATGGCGTCCTCGGTCACCTCGGTAGGTGCGTCGGTGTCGGTCATGGCCGCAGCCCCGAGCCGGTGAGGTCCACGAACACGTCCTCCAGACTGCGTTGTTCCATTCGGAGGTCCTCGGCCAGGACGCCGTTGTTCGCGCACCAGGCGGTCACCGCGGCCAGCAGGTGCGGGTCGACATCGCCGCGCACGACGTAGCGCCCGGCTGGTCCTTCCTGCGCGGCGGTGCCGTCCGGCAGGGCGAGTACAAGGCGGTCGACGTCAAGGCCCGCCGGTGCCCTGAAGCACAGCTGCCCCTCGGCGCCACCCCTGGTCAGCTCCGCCGGGGACCCGGTCGCGAGGACGCGGCCGCGGTCGACGATCACAACATGGTCGGCGAGCCGCTCCGCCTCGTCCATCGCATGGGTGCTCAGCACCACCGTCACCCCGGATACGCGCAGCTCCTCCACGAGCTCCCAGGTGGCCCGGCGGGCCTGGACGTCGAGGCCCGCCGTCGGCTCGTCGAGGAAGACCAGTTCGGGGCGACCCACCAGCGCCATCGCCAGGGACAGGCGCTGGCGCTGGCCGCCGGACAGACGACGGTAGGGCGTGCGGGCGGATTCGGACATGCCGACCCGGGAGAGCAGGACCTCGACGTCGAGTGGGTGACGGTGATGTGCGGCAAGCAGGGCAAGCATCTCGCCGGCGCGTGCTCCCGGGTACACCCCGCCGGCCTGGAGCATGACCCCCACCCTGGGACGCAGGGCGGACGCGTCGCGGCGGGGGTCGAGGCCGAGTATCCGGACGCTGCCGGAATCCGGCTGCCGGAAACCCTCGCAGATCTCGATCGTGGTCGTCTTCCCCGCGCCGTTCGGGCCGAGCAGAGCGGTCACCGAACCCGTTGAGGCGGTCAGCGAAAGATCGTCAACGGCGCGTAAGGGCTGGCCGGAACGTGGCCAATAGGTCTTGACCAGGTCGGTAACCTCGACTGCCAGGTCTTGCGCCACACAGGCGATCCTACGGACCACCGTGGGCGCGAGGTGCAGCCGGACCGGGCGCGAGGTGCAGCCGGACCGAGGGTGAGGGGGACGGTCAGGCGCGGGGCCGGCCTCGTGCCCCGCGGGTGCGGGGCTGGCTGGATCTCCCGCGGGCGGTCGCGGCCCGCTGCCCGGTGGCCGGGTCGGCGAGCGCGCCCCAGGCGCCGAGCCGTTCATACAGCAGCGGGGGAGTGGTGTTGTAGAGCCGGGCCAGCGAGTACAGGTCCGTGCGGCGCAGCCGCAGCACATCGTGGGCGGTTTCCGAGCGGAGCACCTGCACGATCGCGATCCATCGGCGCAACGGCCCGGTCCGGGTCGGCGGCAGCTTGCGCAGCCGGTGCAGGTCGATGACGAGCGGGGGCAGACCGACCACTTCGGATCGGTTGGACGGCGGTGGCACGAGCATGATTGCGGCTACGTCGTAGAGTTCGGCCAGTTCGACCAGACGATGAACCCGCAGCGATCGGTGTCCCCGTTCGTAGGCGCCCAGGGTGCCGGCGGTCCAGCGTCTGTTCGTCCGTTCCTGGACGTCGATCAGGGACATTCCGCGACGCAGACGGGTGGCCCGGAGGCGGCGTCCCAGTTCTGCGGCGTAGCCGTCGGCCTTGTCGGCAACCGCCCTGTCCGGGCTGGCGCTGTCAGTACCGTGGTCGGCCTCGGTCACGCTCTCCGTCCGGGTCACGTCGAACCGGAGACGCCATCCGCCCCCTGTCGCAGCCTGTCAGGAGTTCGTCGATGAGACGACCACTTCACTCATCATGACACGTCGATGATCGTGGTCTGTGTGTGGTACAGCCCCTGCCGCGATCGGCCGTGACCCGGGTCGCGGCCGTGGACGTGACCCGGATGTGGCGCATCAGACGCTCGGCTCGACGGCACCGTGAATGCCCAGGTCGGATGTCACGATGGTCGAGTATTTCGACGGATCCGGTCGTACCGGCAGGTCGACCCGTTCGACCCCTGGCAGGAAATAAGGCACAGTGGTGTTGTGAAAAGCATGCCCGACACATCAAGCGGCACGGCGGCCGACGGCCGGACCCGTGACCGTGTCGCGCGTCTGCTCCTGGAAGTCGGTCCCTCGACCGCCGTGACCCTCGCCGCTCGTCTCGGCCTGTCGCCGGCGGCGATCCGCCGGCATCTGGACGCGATGCTCGCGGAGGGCGCGATCATGACCCGTTCGGCCCGGCCGGCGGGTCCGCGGGGTCGGGGTCGTCCCGCCCGGTTGTACCAGCTCACCGCCGCCGGTCATGCGGCCGGCCCGACCGCCTACGAGGACCTTGCGACCAGTGCGCTGAGTTTTCTCGCCGACGTCGGCGGTCACGATGTCGTCGCGGAGTTCGCCGAGGCTCGCGCCGCCGACCTGGAACGGCGGGTGAAAGACGCGGTCGCCGAGGTGGAACCGGCCGACCGGCCGGCGGCGCTGGCCGCGGCGATGTCCGCCGCCGGCTACACGGCGAGCACCTCACAGCTCCCGACGGGTGTCCAGATCTGCCAGCATCACTGTCCGGTCCAGCACGTCGCGGAGCGGTTTCCCGAACTCTGCGGCGCCGAGACCGCCGCGCTCGCGAGGTTGCTGGACTCCCACGTCCAGCGGCTGGCCACGATCGCGCATGGCGACGGTGTGTGCACCACCCACGTCCCACTGGGCGATCCGGTTCACGCCGACACCCACGTTCTCCCGGCCGGGGGCTCTCCATCGGCCGGTTCGCCGACATCCATCTCTCCTGTTTCCCGCACCCTCACCACTTCCACCTCCGCGGAGGGTCCTGCCATATGACCACAACTCCTGAGACCGAGATCGATACTCGACTCGACGGTCTGGGTTCCTACAAGTTCGGCTGGTCCGACACGGACGCGTATGCGGCGACAGCCGAGCGCGGGTTGTCGGAGGCCGTAGTCCTGGGCATCTCGGCCAAGAAGAGCGAGCCGGAGTGGATGACGCAACTCCGGCTCAAAGGCCTCAAGTTGTTCGGTCGCAAGCCCATGCCCAGCTGGGGCGCGGACCTGTCCGGGATCGACTTCGACAACATCAAGTACTTCGTCCGTTCGACGGAGAAGCAGGCCGAGACCTGGGAGGATCTGCCCGAGGACATCCGCAACACCTACGACAAGCTAGGGATCCCCGAGGCGGAAAAGCAGCGTCTCGTCTCCGGTGTCGCGGCTCAGTACGAGAGCGAGGTCGTCTACCACAAGATCCGTGAGGATCTTGAGGAGCAGGGCGTCATCTTCCTCGACACCGACACCGGCCTGCGTGAGCATCCGGAGGTCTTCCAGGAGTACTTCGGTTCGGTCATCCCGGTCGGAGACAACAAGTTCGCCGCTCTCAACACCGCGGTGTGGTCCGGTGGTTCGTTCATCTACGTTCCGCCGGGTGTGCACGTGGAGATTCCGCTGCAGGCCTACTTCCGGATCAACACCGAGAACATGGGCCAGTTCGAGCGGACTCTGATCATCGTTGACGAGGGTGCCTACGTGCACTATGTCGAGGGCTGCACCGCGCCGATCTACTCCTCGGACTCGCTGCACTCGGCGGTTGTCGAGATCGTGGTGAAGAAGAACGCCCGCTGTCGGTACACGACCATCCAGAACTGGTCGAACAACGTCTACAACCTGGTGACCAAGCGGGCCGCCTGCCAGGCCGGTGGCACCATGGAGTGGATCGACGGGAACATCGGTTCGAAGGTGACGATGAAGTACCCGGCGGTGTGGCTGCTCGGTGAGCACGCCAAGGGCGAGGTGCTCTCGATCGCGTTCGCCGGTCCCGGTCAGCACCAGGACGCCGGCGCGAAGATGGTCCACGCCGCGCCGCGGACGTCGTCCACGATCGTGTCCAAGTCGGTGGCCCGTGGTGGTGGCCGCACCTCCTACCGGGGGCTCGTCCAGATCCAGGAGGGTGCGCACAACGCGCGGGCGACCGTGAAGTGCGACGCCCTGCTGGTGGACACGGTCAGCCGCTCCGACACCTACCCCTACGTCGACGTCCGGGAGGACGACGCGTCCATCGGGCATGAGGCGACCGTGTCCAAGGTCGGCGAGGACCAGCTGTTCTACCTGATGAGCCGTGGCCTGTCCGAGGACGAGGCCATGGCGATGGTCGTACGCGGTTTCGTCGAGCCGATCGCCCGTGAACTGCCGATGGAGTACGCCCTCGAGCTCAACCGGCTGATCGAACTGCAGATGGAAGGCGCGGTCGGCTGATGGTGACAGCTCCCATCCACAACGACTCGCGGGACGGCTCGTCCTCCGCTTCCGGTGCTGCCGGTTCGGCCGTGCTGGTTCCCGGGTCGTCGACCGGTTCACCGCTGGGGTCAAAGCCCGGCGTGTCCGCCGGTACCGGGCGGCCCGACAGCCGGCCGCGGCTCGTGCGTTCCCGTGATCCAGAGGCACACCCGGTACCGACCGGGCGTGAGGAGGAATGGCGGTTCACCCCGCTGCGCCGTCTGCGTGGACTGCTGACCGGTCCGGCCGCCGACGCCACCGTCGAGGTGAGCGTCGACGCACCGGCGCCGGTCACGGTCGAACATGTCGGCTCCGGCGACAAGCGTGTCGGACGGGTCCTCACCCCGGCCGACCGGGTGGCCGCATTCGCGATGACCCGCGCCGAGGATGTCGTGGTGGTCACCGTTCCCGCCGAGGCCATGCCGGACGAGCCGGTGGTCGTGCGGGTGCACGGCACCGGCGGTACCGTCTACGGCCACCTGGTCGTGGAGGTCGGGGCGTTCGCGTCCGCGACGGTGGTGCTCGATCACACCGGGACCGCCACGTTCGCGGGCAACGTCGAACTGTCGGTCGGTGACAGCGCGTCGCTGACGCTGGTGTCCCTGCAGGACTGGGACGCGGGCGCGGTGCACGTCGGCGCGCACGCCGCCCGTGTCGGGCGTGACGCCCGGTTCCGCTCGTTCACCGTGACCCTCGGCGGAGACCTGGTACGGCTGTCCCCGACGGTCACCTACGCAGGGCCGGGCGGGGACGCGGAGCTCTACGGGCTGTTCTTCACCGACGCCGGCCAGCACCAGGAACATCGACTGCTGGTCGACCACGGGCCGCGCTCGTGCCGCAGCCGGGTCGCCTACAAGGGTGCCCTGCGGGGCGAGGGCGCGCACGCGGTGTGGATCGGTGACGTGGTGATCGGGGCGGATGCCGTGGGCACCGACACCTACGAGCTGAACCGCAACCTCGTCCTCACCGACGGAGCGCGGGCGGACTCAGTGCCGAACCTGGAAATCTCCACCGGAGAGGTCGTCGGGGCGGGGCACGCCAGTGCCACCGGGCGTTTCGACGACGAAGCGCTGTTCTACCTGATGGCCCGGGGCATCCCGGCGGACGAGGCGCGGCGCCTGGTCGTCCGTGGCTTCTTCGCCGAGATCGTCGACCGGATCGAGATCGACTCGTTGCGGGAGCGGATCACCGCCGCTGTCGAGGCCGAGCTGGGCGGGGCCGGTTAGTGGGGGGTTTCCAGCGCGTGTGCGCGCTGTCCGATCTCAGCGAGGAGGCCGCGTTCGGTGTGGAGGTCGACGGGCAGCCGGTGTGCCTGGCCCTTGCGGGCGGCCAGGTCTACGCGATCCGTGACGAGTGTTCCCACGCCGACGTCATGCTCTCGCACGGTGAGGTCGAGAACAGGAAGATCGAGTGTTGGCTGCACGGCTCGCAGTTCGACCTCGAGACAGGTGAACCCATCGGGCTACCGGCGACCGAGCCGGTGCCCGTCTATCCGGTGAAGATCGACGGCGACGACGTGCTCGTGGACGTCGGGCAGTCATAGCGGTTTATAGGAGACTGATCAAGTGTCGACCCTGGAGATCCGTAACCTCCACGTCTCGGTGGAAACCGATTCCGCCGAGGGGAGGGAGATCCTTCGCGGCGTGGATCTGACGATTCGCCGCGGCGAGACCCATGCGATCATGGGGCCGAACGGCTCGGGCAAGTCCACGCTGGCGTATTCCATCGCCGGCCACCCCAAGTACACGATCACCAGTGGGACGGTGACGCTGGACGGTGTCGACGTCCTCGCGATGAGCGTGGACGAGCGTGCCCGTGCCGGCGTCTTCCTCGCCATGCAGTACCCCGTCGAGGTGCCCGGCGTGTCGGTGTCGAACTTCCTGCGGTCGTCGGTGACCGCCGTCCGCGGCGAGGCGCCCAAGCTGCGTACGTGGGTCAAGGAGGTCCGTGACTCGATGGCGGCGCTGGAGATGGATCCGGTGTTCGCCGAGCGCAGCGTCAACGAGGGCTTCTCCGGTGGTGAGAAGAAGCGCCACGAGATCCTTCAGATGGCCCTGCTCAAGCCGAAGATCGCGATTCTGGACGAGACCGACTCGGGCCTGGACGTGGACGCGCTGCGGATCGTCTCCGGCGGCATCGAGTCCGTCCGTGCCGCCGGGCAGACCGGCATTCTGCTGATCACCCACTACACCCGCATCCTGCGCTACGTGAAGCCCGAGTTCGTCCATGTGATGGCCGGTGGCCGCATCGTCGACTCGGGTGGCCCGGAGCTCGCCGCGGTCCTGGAGGACAGCGGCTACGACCGGTATGTGAAGACGACCGAGCCGGCGGGGACGGCGGCGTGACCATGACCTCCACGAGGCCTTCGTCCGGGCGGCAGTCCGTCCGCCCCGCCACGGGCGGTCCGGGGGGCGGGTATGACGTCGAGCAGGTTCGCAAGGACTTCCCGATCCTCGCGCGCCGGGTCCACGATGATCGTCCGCTGGTCTATCTGGACAGTGCGGCGAGCTCGCAGAAGCCGGTGTCCGTCCTGGACGCCGAGCGGGACTACTACGAGCTGCACAACGCCAACGTGCACCGGGGCATCCACGTGCTCGCCGAGGAGGCGACCGCGCTCTACGAGGCGGCCCGGGACAAGGTCGCCGCGTTCATCGGTGCCCCCCGGCGCGACGAGGTCGTCTTCACCAAGAACTCCTCGGAGGCGCTGAACCTCGTCGCCTACGCGATGAGCAACGCGGCGACATCCGGCCCGGAGGCGGAGCGGTTCCGGCTCGGGCCCGGTGACGAGGTCGTCGTCACCGAGATGGAGCACCACTCCAACCTGGTGCCCTGGCAGATGCTGTGCCGGCGCACCGGGGCGACGCTGCGCTGGATCGGCCTGACCGACGACGGACGCCTCGACCTCGCCGATCTCGACCAGGTGATCACCGGGCGGGCGAAGGTCGTCTCGTTCGTGCACCAGTCGAACATCCTGGGTACGGTCAACCCGGTAGAGAAGATCGTCTCCAGGGCGCGTGCGGTCGGCGCGCTGACCGTGCTTGACGGGTCCCAGTCCGTGCCGCACATGCCGATCGACGTGACCGCGCTTGGCGTGGACTTCCTCGCCTTCACCGGCCACAAGATGTGCGGTCCTACCGGTATCGGCATCCTGTGGGGCCGCCATGAGCTGCTGGAGGTCATGCCACCCTTCCTCGGTGGCGGCGAGATGATCGAGCTGGTGACGATGGAGGAGTCGACCTACGCCGTCCCGCCACACCGGTTCGAGGCCGGCACGCCGATGATCGCCCAGGCGGTCGGCCTCGGCGCCGCCGTCGACTACCTGACCGACCTGGGCATGGACGCGATCGCCGCGCACGAGCACGACATCACCGCCTATGCGCTTGACGGGCTCTCCGCGGTGCCGGGGCTGCGGATCATCGGCCCGCCGGACGCGGTCGACCGGGGTGGTGCCGTCTCGTTCGTACTCACCGGAACCGACGACCGGCCGTTGCACCCGCACGACGTCGGGCAGCTGCTCGACGAGCTGGGTGTGGCCGTGCGCGTCGGGCATCACTGTGCCCGCCCGGTCTGCCTGCGCTTCGGCGTCCCGGCTACGACACGGGCCTCCTTCCACCTGTACTCGACCCGTGGTGAGGTCGACGCGCTCGTGGAAGGTCTGGGGCATGTACGGAGGTTCTTCGGGACGTGAACCTTGACTCCATGTACCAGGAGATCATCCTGGACCACTACCGCAACCCGCACCATCGCGGGCTGCGGGAGCCGTTCGACACCGAGGTCCACCATGTGAACCCGACCTGCGGGGACGAGGTGACCCTGCGGGTCAAGGTGGCGGACGGGGTGGTGGCGGATGTCTCCTACGAGAGCGAAGGCTGTTCGATCAGTCAGGCGTCCGCGAGCGTGATGACCGATCTTGTGATCGGCAGGTCTGTGCACGACGCGCTTGAACTGGGCCGGGAGTTCCTGGCGCTGATGCAGTCTCGGGGCACCGTCGAACCGGACGAGGACGTGCTGGAGGACGCGGTCGCGTTCGCGGGCGTGTCCAGGTACCCGGCCAGGGTCAAGTGCGCTCTGCTGTCGTGGATGGCCTGGAAGGACGCGACCGCGCAGGCGCTGGGCGGCATCCCGGAACAGGAGGTGGATCGGTGAGCGAGACCGTTGTCACGGAGCAGGAGGTGGCCGGGACGGAAGCGGTGGACGTTGCCCCGGCGGTGGACGTTGCCCCGGCGGTGGACGTTGCCCCGGCGGTGGACGTTGCCCCGGCGGTGGACAAGGCGGCTGTCGACGACGTCGAGGAGGCCATGCGTGACGTCGTCGACCCGGAACTCGGGATCAACGTCGTCGACCTGGGCCTTGTCTATGGCATCAACGTCCACGACGACAACACGGTGACCCTGGACATGACGTTGACGTCGGCGGCCTGCCCGCTGACGGACGTGATCGAGGACCAGACCCGCTCGGCCCTGACCGACGGGCCGGACGGACTGGTCAACGACGTGACCATCAACTGGGTCTGGATGCCGCCGTGGGGTCCCGACAAGATCACGGATGACGGTCGCGAGCAGCTGCGCGCACTCGGCTTCAACGTCTGACCCGACGCTTGGCCCGACGCTTGGCCCGATCGAGCGCATTCTCTTTTCGTGATCAGTGTGACTTTGTCGGTATGCACGCTTTTCTGGTCGATTCACGTGCATACCGACAAAGTCGCGCCGATCATGGTTGTCGGCTGTTTGCGGCAAGGGTGTACGCCACGGTTTGTGTCACATAGTCGGCATGTCGTGTCACATCGACCCAGGTGAAGCGGAGCACGGTCCAGCCCAGCGTTGTCAGCATGTTCTGCCGGTGGCGGTCGCGGTAAAGCGCATGTGGATCGGCGTGCACGACCCCGCCGTCGGCTTCGACGTCGAGCCGGAGGCTCGGCCAGGCCAGGTCGAGGCGGGCGACGATGCGTCCGGCTGTGTTCCTGACCGGCCACTGGAGTTGTTCCGGGGCCAGTCCGGCGTCGGCGAGGAGCAGTCGTAGCCGTGTTTCAAGGGGGGACTCGGCCCGGCTGTCGGCGCGCTGCCACCAACCCGACCGTGCCGCCGCCCCCCGTCTACCGAAGACGAGCGACCGGGCCACAGCAAGATCGGCGATATGTCCGGCGTGCAGCGTTGCGTCCATGAGTGCAACGGCGTCAGCGCGTTCACTGCGTAGCACCATGTCGGCGAGCGTGCGGGTCGGCGAGGTGGTCGGAATACCGGATGCATCCGTGACGTGGGCGGGCGGTATGTCCCCCCAGCGCAATACGACGCCATCTGGCTGCCTCCGCGCGGATCGGCATGGCAGCAGAAGATGCACGGGTTCGTCGCGCACTGCCGTCGGAAGGCTGTCGAACCCGAGAAGCCGTGCCGCGGTGATCTCGCAGGCAACGGCATCCGGGCGGCGCAGCAGGGCCGCGCGTACCGTCCCGCGAAGCGGATCGGCGCCGGGTACCAGGTACGCGCCTGGGCCCGCCGGCTGCCACTGACCGGTTCGGACGAAACGCGCGATCTGCCGGCGGGTCAGCCCGAAGGCCTGAGCCTGGGAACTACTGATCATTCCGTCCTGCCGCCGTGCCTGACGGAGCAGAGCCGGGGTTGGACCGGGACAGGGGTCAACCATGACAAGATCATGCTTGGTCTGGCCGAAACGGCGCCATACCTGAGCTGTGTCTGTGGATAACCATCGATCAAGATTGCTGCAAGTTTGTTGCCACGTACGCAAAACAGCAGCTATTGCGTATCGAACAGCAAAGTCGTCGAGATCATCTAGTGCCGGGTCGGGCAACGTTGGCCGTCGCGAGCCGTGTCCGGGTGGATGCATGGCGAGGCGGAGGAGGCCCAGGCTGCGGTGTTCTACCTGGGCCGACGGAGCCGGGGTACCCCGTGCATCGCGAAGCGATGGATGGGGAGGCGATGAAGCCAGAGGCCGGCTGGACGTGGTGTAGCAGGGCAGACGTTGCCTGATGCGGCGCTACCGCCACAGCTGTCATGGTGCGACTCCTCCCGGGTCCGGATGGTATGTTCGCTGTAAAGCAAACGTCATAGTATGACTTACTTATGGCGGTGTGTGTAAGGATTCCTGCCGGGTAGCAATAGGTCGTGGGTGTTCCACTGAGCTCTGACCGGCATCCGGAGGTCGGCGATCACATCCGCCTCGGATGCGATCTTTCGTGTGGGGTCGACCCGCGTGGATTCGCGGATTCCCGCGCGTGTCCTACCTGGTCGGGCTGAGGATGGTGAGGTGGACGACCTCGTGGTTCCTCTCGCAGCCAACGGGCGGGAAGCGCGGGAAGCGCGGGAAGCGCGGGAAGCGCGGGAAGCGCGGGAAGCGCGGTGACTGCCATGGTGCCGGAACCCACCGGGCAGCGGCGGCGGATACGGCCGGCGGACGTCGTGTGCGTCGGCGGCCTGGCCGTCCAGACGATCTGGGGATCGGTCAGCGTCCTGTTGATCCCGCAGCTCATCGGTACTCATCCCGTGCTGCTCGAACTGCTGAGCGCGACATCGCCGGCCATGGTCGCCGCGGGAGCGTTCGCGCGGGCGGGCCACGCCGCCCTGGTCACGGCCCTGGCCGCGCCCACCGTCGGCTGGGTGCCCCTGGACGTGTTCGGCTGGTGGGCGGGCCGCCGCTACGGCCGGTCGGCCGTCGACCTGCTCACCCGCGGGCGGCCGAGGAGCGCGCAGTTCGCCGGCCGCGTCGACGGGCTGGTGGGGCGGTGGGGGTTCGGCGTCCTTGTGCTCGCACCGTGGTTACCGATCCCGAACCAGCTGATCTACGCCGCTGCGGGATGGTACGGAATGTCGCTGCCGTGGTTCCTGATCGGTGACATCCTCGGCACGTTCCTGCGGACCGTCGTCGTCGTCGGTCTTGGCTACGCGCTCGGTGACCAGGCTGTGGGGGTCGCCACCGCGATCTCCCGCGACACCGTGCTGAGTCTCGTGGTGCTACTCGTCGCACTGATCGTCTGGGTGGGCCTGCGGCGCTGGCAGGGTTCCGGCCGGTCGACGACCGCCCGCCCAAGGTGGCGGTGGTGCGCGTCGCGGCATCTCGGACCGGAAGCCGCCGACCGTTGCCCCGACGAGTCGGCCGGCGTCGACGGACCCGTGCTCGCCTGTCATCCGACGGTGGACGAATAACCGACCGCGTGTTTCTGACGCCCGTGTTTCTGACGCCCCGCCGCCGGATGTATGGTCACCGGCCTCGTCCGGTTGGGTCTCGCTCGCACATCAGGCCGTGCCCGACCTCGTCCCGGACGAGGGGCCGAGCATGGCCAAGACCCCGCTTGTCATCGCGATGCCGGAGCCGATGGCCCGCGCGCTCGGCTGGCTGAAGAGGTCTGTCGGCTGGTCCGACCTGCGTGGCCTTGCCGACGATCCGCAGGGCTGGGGCAGGTACGGGCATCCGGAGTGGGGTCCGTTTCGCCTGGGTAAGACCAACCCGACGGTGTCCACCGCGGGTCTCAATGCCACGGTTTTCGCGTTCGCGGCGGCCGTCGGTCGCCAGACACCGACGCTCGTCCCGGCGGACATCGCCGACCGGAACGCATGGGGAACTGCGACAGCATCCGAGTCTGTCGGACCCGCTCTCCGCACCTGTGGACATCGGGTGGCCCAGACTCGAGATGGGCCGCCGGGACCCGATCCTCATGAATGAGGATCATGGCTCTGACCTGCGACGTTGCACTACCGCCGGACCGCTGCAGAACGAGCCCCGGATCGGCCCCGCAAACACCCAGTGACCTGCGGGTTCACACTCGCATCCGCGATCATCCCTGGAGGGATCGAAACAATGAGGGATACTCCGTCCACTCGTCTTCCTCTGAACCGCGCACCAATTTGAAGATGCCCTCTCAACCCGATGAGCCGAAGTGTCGGAAACTTCGGTTTTCCCGGGCTGGAGGGCGCCTTCATATCTGCGATGCCGTTGTCGCCAGTATTTATCCGACATCCGTGAAATAGGAAATCATCTATCTGTCGCTACGCCTGACGTCAATTCCCTGGGTGGCTGACGGCTCCCGGAACGGGATCGTTCACATTCGGGTCGGGCTCGGTGACGTCAGTCATGAAAGCGTCCGACCTCGACGTTCTCCAGAATGCCGAGGGCGTCGGGCACGAGGACCGCCGCCGAATAGTAGGCGCTCACCAGATACGAGATGATGGCCTTCTCATCAATACCCATGAAACGGACGGACAGGCCGGGAGAGTACTCATCCGGTATTCCGGTCTGGTGCAGGCCGACGACACCCTGGTCCTCCTCGCCGGTACGTATCACGATGATTGAACTGGTGCGGGCCGCGGTGACCGGGATCTTGTTGCAGGGCAGGATGGGCACCCCGCGCCAGGCCGGCACCATGTTGCCGGTGATATCGATGCTCTGCGGGTAGATGCCCCGATGGGTGCATTCCCGGCCGAAAGCGGCGATGGCCCGTGGGTGTGCCAGGATGAAGCGTGTGCCGCGCTGCCGGGAGAGCATCTCGTCAAGGTCGTCGGGGGTGGGCGGCCCGGTCCTGGTCTGCACCCGGTGTTTGAGATCGGCATTGTGCAGCAGGCCGAACTCCCGGTTGTTGACCAGCTCGTTTTCCTGCCGCTCGCGCAGTGCCTCGATGGTGAGCCGCAGCTGCTGTTCGGTCTGGTTCATCGGCTCGTTGTAGAGATCGGCCACCCGGGTGTGCACCCTGAGGATGGTCTGGGCGACGCTGAGCTCGTATTCCCGTGGCGTGAGGTCGTACTCGACGTAGGTGCCGGGCAGGTCCGGCTCGCCGGTGTGCCCGGCGGCGAGCGTGATGGCGGCTTCGCCGTACTTGTTGCGGGGTGGTTCCGGCTGGTTCTGGTGTTGTTCGAGCTGGCTGCGCAGGGCTTCGGAGCGGTTGCGGAGCTCCTCGAACGCGGCCCGGGGGAGCGTCAGCACCGTACATCCGGTGATCGCTCGGACGGTGAACTCCCAGTCGCCGGGTGGGTCGGTCAGGATCTGCTCACCGAAGTAGTCGCCGTCGGAGAGAGTCCCCAGAGCGGCTTCTGCCCCGTACGCGCCGTTGCCGATCTTGTTTACCTTGCCGTGCGCGATGAGATGGACGGTGTCGGCCGGCTGGCCGGTCTGCACGAGCACGTCCCCGGATGCGTACTCCCGCTGGACGAACCGGTCAGCCAGCGCGTCGAGTATCTCGACATCATCGAACCCGCGCAGCGCCGGCAGTTCGCCGAGTTCCCGCGGGATGACGCGCACCTCGGCACCGACGTTGGTGAAGGTGACCCGGCCGTCGCCCACGGTGTAGCTCAACCGTCGGTTCACCCGGTACACACCGCCGGCCACCTGAACCCAGGGGAGCACCCGCAGTAGCCAGCGCGAGGAGATCTCCTGCATCTGCGGGACGGACTTCGTGATCGTGGAGAGATTACGTGCGGCTGCCGTGCCCAGGCTCAGCGGAGGCTGGCCGCCCGCGGAGCCAGGTTCTGAATCCACCAGTTCGGTCATGATCTACCTCTTCTTTCCGGTCATAGGCTGACCCGACACCAGGCATCGGGTCATTGATCGGGTAATTTCCGGGAGCGGAGGGCTGAACGAATGCTGCCGGAAATCCGGAGGGCCGGACGGACGGACGCCAATATGCGGGCGTACGGGAAAGTGCCCTGTCCCGGCGTCGCAGACAGGCGAGTGCAGTACCGGTCAGGAGAGAGCCGGAGGTCGGGATGCGGCTTGGGCGTGATCGCACCCCGATGGCCGGGGGTGCGAATAGCTGCGGCGAGGAAGCTGAACTGAACCTACTCGATCATGATTGTTCGTGGAGCGTGATCCGAGGTTCTGACGGAACGGCAAAGATGTTCGCGTCCACGCGGCCCGATTTCCACGTCACACTACCGTGAATCTTTCGGCGCGGACGGGACACGGCGGGATGTTGCCGGATATTAAAAGGTGGCTGTAGGAACCATTTTCGCGTGTCGCAGACCCGGAGCAAGAACCTTCGAGGTAAGTCCGGGCTGGACTCGGAGAACTGTCGGCGCAGGTGGGCGCCAGCCAATCTGGTGCATTCGTACCCCCGTCTCGATGCGCCTCCTATCGTCGCACAGTCATGCCTGTGCGCGTCAAGTCCGTTGCGGGCGGTTTTTGTTCTGGATGAACTCTTGACGGCGGCATCCAAGGGATATAAATTATCTCGGCCTACTCGAAATGATCATCGTTGTCGCGTGTCGTGTGGAGGCGCTCCCTGGGCCGGGCGGCCGGATGCGGGCTCTGTCATATCGGGCGCAGGCGAGATATGGTGAATCCCGTTTCGGGTGAGTGATCTGGTGGCCAGAGCAAGCCCGGTGAAGGTTGCGGAAGCTGATCTCGGGGTCCGCCCTCCCGCATCCTCCATATCTGTCTGTCTTCTATCCGTATGTCCGGTCGAACCGGGCCGGGCATGTTTCCTCGACCAGCTCGACCATGGTGACAGCGGTGCTGGAGGTAAACTTCTCACATTTTCCCGGGGCTTCAACAACCCCTGAGAACCAGGAGAACCACCTTTGGTGACGGCGTCACGGTAGATTCGATCGACAATTCATGGACAATGGCTTCCGAAAAACTTCGACAAGTCGGGACCGCCGGTCCGCGACAGAGGAAGGCTAGGTGCCGGTCATGCAGCCATTCGAGCTCCCGGAATTCTACATGCCCTACCCGGCACGGCTGAATCCGAACCTGGAACGGGCCCGCGAGCACAGTAAAGCCTGGGCTTACGAGATGGAAATGATCGACGCGCCGCAGAACGGCGCCGTAATCTGGTGTGAGCGCGACTTCGACTCCCACGACTATGCGCTGCTCTGTGCCTATACCCATCCGGACGCGATGGGTCCGGAGCTTGACCTGGTAACCGCCTGGTACGTCTGGGTGTTCTACTTCGACGACCACTTCCTGGAGTTCTTCAAGCGTACCCGTGACATGGCTGGCGCCAGGGATTACCTTGATCGGCTGCGGGTGTTCATGCCGGTGGAAGGTGCGATCATCGAGACGCCGATCAATCCGGTGGAACGCGGCCTTGCCGACCTGTGGACCCGCACCGTCCCGGCGAGGTCCGCGGACTGGCGACACCGGTTCACGGACAGTACCAGGAACCTCCTGGACGAATCCCTGTGGGAACTTTCCAACATCAATGAGAGGCGGGTTGCCAACCCCGTTGAATACATCGAGATGCGGCGTAAGGTCGGCGGAGCCCCCTGGTCGGCGAACCTCGTCGAACACGCTGTGGATGCTGAAGTACCCGCCGAGATCGCCGCGACCCGGCCGATGCAGGTACTCAGGGACACTTTCTCCGACGGAGTGCATCTGCGCAACGACCTGTTCTCCTACCAACGCGAGGTCGAGGACGAGGGCGAACTCAGCAACAGCGTGCTGGTATTCGAACGATTCCTCGGCTGCGGAACCCAGGACGCCGCCGATGCCGTCAACGATCTGCTCACATCCCGGCTGCATCAGTTCGAGCACACCACCTTCACCGAGTTACCTCCGATCCTCGAGGAACACGGCATCGACCCGAAGACCAGAGCGGAGGTCCTGGCCTATGTGAAAGGACTACAGGACTGGCAGTCGGGTGGTCACGAATGGCACCTGCGGTCGAGCCGCTACATGAATGGCGGTTTCCAGGACGCGAGCGGCGTTCTGGGCGGTCCGACGGGCCTGGGTACCTCGGCGGCGCGCGTCGTGTCCTCGCTCGTCTCGACGGCACCGCAGAGGCTGAGGAGTTTCACGCACGTTCCGTACCAGGTCATCGGGCCGGTACGACATCCTGATTTCTACATGCCGTTTTCCACCGGGCAGAGCCCGCACCTGCACGTTTCGCGTCGCCACATCGTGGAGTGGGCACGTCGGATGGGGATGCTGGACCCGGTGCCCGGAATCTGGGACGAGCACAAACTCAAGGCGTTCGACTTCGCTCTGTGTTCGGCCGGGATCCACCCGGACGCGACCCCGGATCAGTTGAACCTGACGACGGGCTGGCTGACCTGGGGAACCTACGGGGACGACTATTATCCGGTGATCTTCGGTCGCACCCGTGACATCGGGGGAGCGACGGCATCCAACAAACGACTGTCGGAATTCATGCCGGTGGAGTCCACCGTTGTTCCGGTCCCCGTAAATGCGCTGGAACTCGGCCTTGCCGACCTGTGGGCCCGGACCGCGGAACCCATGACCGTAAGCGCGCGCCGCACCTTCCGCCATGCGGTCGAGGACATGATCGATAGCTGGTTGTGGGAACTCGCCAACCAGATGCAGAACCGTATTCCCGACCCGATCGACTACATCGAGATGCGCCGAAAAACCTTCGGTTCGGATCTCACCATGAGCTTGTCCCGGCTGGCTCACGGGCAGGCGGTGCCACCCGAGATCTACCGGACCCGGCCGATCAGAGCACTGGAGAACTCGGCTGCGGATTACGCCTGTCTGCTCAACGACATTTTCTCCTACCAGAAGGAGATCCAGTTCGAGGGGGAGATTCACAACTGCGTTCTCGTCGTCCAGAACTTCCTCGACTGCGATCTGAAAAATGCCGTCGGCATCGTCAACGATCTGATGACCTCCCGAATGCGCCAGTTCGAACATGTCGTCTCCACCGAACTGCCCGCTCTATTCGACGGTTTCAACCTGGACACCGATGCGCGTAGTACGCTGATTGGATACGCCGAGGAACTCCAGAACTGGCTGGCCGGAATCCTCGTATGGCATCAGGGAACCCATCGATACGAGGAATCCGAGCTGCTGTACCATCCGGCAGCCGGGGTACCGCCATTCGGTGGCCCCACGGGGCTGGGTACATCGGCGGCCCGCATCGGACAGCTCCACGGTATTGCGGTGTCATAGAGCGCCGAACGCGCAGGTGACCGCCTGGAAGCGCTCCGGCTGTGCGGAGATGCCGCAATCCGCACAGCCGGAGAAGAACACGGCCGGAGAACAGCACAGGCCGAAGGCGGGACCTGAGGGTCCGTCAGCGCCAGGCGGTCTCCGACACGGGGGAGCGGCCGATGAGTGGGCGCCACCAGGACTCGTTCTCGCGGTACCAGGCGACGGTGGCCTTCATCCCGTCGGCGAAACCGATCTCGGGTGCCCAGCCGAGCTCGTCGCGCAGCTTGGACGAGTCGAGCAGGTAGCGCCGGTCGTGGGACGGGCGGTCCGGCACGATTGTCTTCAGCGACCCCGGCAGGCCCAGCTCGGCGAGGATGGTGTCGGCGATGGTCTCGATGTCGGCCTCGACCCCGCTGCCCACGTGGTAGGTCTCGCCGACCCGTCCGCGCTCGAGTACCGCGTCGATGGCGCGGCAGTGGTCGGCGACGTGCAGCCACTCCCGGCGGTTGCGCACCGACGCATACAGCGGCAGGTTCTCGCCCTGTAGTGCCCGGGTCACGAACAGTGGGATGACCTTCTCCGGGAACTGGTACGGCCCGTAGTTGTTCGAACAGTTCGTGATGGTCACCGGCAGGTCGTAGGTGAGGCCGTAGGCGCGCACCGCGTGGTCACCGCCGGCCTTGGCCGCGTTGTACGGCGTCCGGGGCAGGTAGGGGGAGTCCTCGGTAAACGCGCCCGGATCGTCGAGGTCCATGTCGCCGTAGACCTCGCAGGTCGAGATCTGGTGAAAGCGTGCCACGCCGACGGTGCGGGCGGCCTCCAGCAGCGTCTGTGTCCCGATGACGTTGGTCGAGAAGAAGTCACCCGGACGGATGATCGCCAGGCTGTTGTGCGACTCGGCGGCGAAGTTGACCACGACATCGACCTGGTGCTCGCGCAGCAGCGACTCGATCAGCTCGCGGTCGCGGATGTCGCCGTGCACGAAGGTGATCGTTTCCAGGACGTCGGTGAGGTTCTCGCGGCAGCCCGCGTAGGTCAGGGCGTCCAGGGCGACCACCTGGTCTCCCGCGTGGTGCTCACGCCAGTAGCGGACGAAGTTCGACCCGATGAACCCGGCGGCCCCGGTCACCAGCAGCGTCGACATTGTGTGCGCGTCCCCCTTGAGAGAAGTCGAGGTCGGCGGCCCCCGGGGGGCCGTCCGGGCGCCAGCCTCTCATGCGGGGGGCTCAGCCCAGCCGGGTGACCGCGACGGTGACGCCCAAGGAGGTGGACGAACCGCCGGAGTAGACGCCGAGCAGGGGCGGGACGTCGTTGTAGTCACGTCCACGGGCGACGATCACATGCTGTTCCCCGACGGCGACGCCGTTGGTCGGGTCGAAGCCCCACCAGTCACCGAGCCAGCCCTCCACCCACGCGTGGCTCTGGCCGACGACGGTCTCGCCGACCGCGGCGTCGGCGGACGGGTGCAGGTAGCCGGACACGTAGCGGGCCGGCAGGCCCGCCGCCCGCATCAGGACCAGCGCCAGGTGCGCGAAGTCCTGACAGACACCCTCGCCCTGCTTCCACGCGTCCACCGCGGAGGTGTGCACGCCGGTGGTGCCGTGGCGGTAGGTCAGGCGTTCACGCACCCAGTCGCCGACGGCCGGCACGAACTCGTCCGGGGTGTGGCGTGCGGCGAGCTCGCGGGCGGTGTCCGCAAGTTCGGGATGGTCGGGGGCGGAGTGGCTCGGGCGGATGAACTCGACGAACCGGTCCGTGACCGGCTCGTCGGCAAGCGCCGTCCACCTCGGCACGTTGGTCGGGCGGCCCCGGCCGGACGCGGTCTGGACCACCGACCGGCCGGTGACGATCAGCTCCTGGTGCGGGCCGTGGATGTCGAACGCGGTGACCTGCGTACCCCAGTAGTCCCAGTAGCGGTAGGTCGTCGCGGCCGGTTCGGTGCGCACGTCCGCCTCGAGGGTGACCTGGCCGGACGCGGTCTGCGGGACGATCCGGGCCTCGTTGTAGGAGGAGATCACCGGGTTCCCGTACCGGTAACCGGTGGAGTGTTCGACACGGACCTGCCAGCTCATGCCGGCACCTCCGTCGCCCACGACCGCGGTGCGTCCCGGGCGAAGTAGCGGGTGGTGACCGCCTCGCTGACGGTGGAACAGGTGCGCTGCAGGGACACCAGCAGGTCGGGCATGTCGTCGACGAGCTCGTCCACGCTGCGGAACTCAAGTTCCGTGCGGGTCCGTCCGACGATCCGCCGTGCTTTGTCGTCGAGGGTGAACCGGGCCCGGCCACGGGCGCCGTCGAGTTCGGCGAGGATCTGTTCGGCCATGGACAGCGACCAGTACACCGACCGGGGGAACAACCGGTCGAGCAGCAGGAACTCGGCGACACGGCTGGCGTCCACCGCCCGCCGGTAGGTCCGCAGGTAGGCCTCGTGCGCTCCGCAGGAACGCAGCAGGCTCACCCAGCTCTGGGAGGCGGGATCCTCGCTGATGCTCGACGACAGCAGCCGGCCGGTCATGTCGACGCGTTCCAGGCTGCGGCCCAACACCAGGAAGCGCCACCCGTCGTCGCGGGCGAGTGTCGCGTCGACGAGACCGGCGAGCATCGCGGTGCGTTCCCGGATGGTGCGGAAGAAGACGTGCGGGCCGAGCCGGCGGGCGAGCTGTTCGGAGTGCGACAGGTCGTTCCAGGTCGCGTTCAGGCATTCCCAGACCTCGCTGGACACGACGTCACGGGCGCCGCGGGCGTTCTCCCGGGCGGCGCAGATCGCGCCGGTGATGCTGGAGGGGTTGTCCGGGTCGAACGCGAGCAGCTCGGTGACCCCTCGCGAGTCCGTCTCGCCGTCGGGTGCGGGCAGCCCCATCACGGCCAGTAGTTCCCGACCGGCGGACGCCTCGTCCAACCACGGGTCCTCCAGCACCCGCTGGACGTGGACGTCGAGGATGCGTGCGGTGTGTTCGGCGCGTTCGGAATAGCGGCCGATCCAGAACAGCGACTCGGCGACACGGCTCAGCACGGACGCACCACCACCAGCTGCCGCCGTTGCTGTTGTTGCTGTTGTTGCTGCTGGTCGGACGATGCGGACGGGCCGATGTCAGGGCCCTCGGCGACCGGTGGCGACATGCCCGCCGGCCGGTTGCGTATGGAGACGCTCTCGCGGGTGGACGCCTCCGGCGCGAGTACCCAGGTGTCCTTGGAACCGCCGCCCTGACTGGAGTTGACGATGAGGCTGCCGCGGGGGAGCGCCACCCGGGTCAGTCCTCCCGGCAGCACCCATATCTTCGTGCCGTCGTTGACCGCGAACGGGCGCAGGTCCACGTGCCGCGGCCCGAGCCGGTCATCGGCGAGGGTCGGCGAGGTCGACAGCCGCACGACCCGCTGGGCGATCCAGCCGCGGGGATCGGCCTCGATCTTCGCTCGCAGGGCGTCGAGTTCGGCGGCGGACGCCTGCGGGCCGATGACGATGCCCTTGCCGCCGGAGCCGTCCACCGGTTTGAGCACGAGCTGGTCGAGCCGTTCGAGCACGTGGGCACGCTGGTCGGGTTCTTCCAGGCGGTAGGTGTCGACGTTGGCCAGGATGGGTTCCTCGCCGAGGTAGTACCGGATGAGGTCGGGGACGTAGGTGTACATCAGCTTGTCGTCGGCGACGCCGTTGCCCACCGCGTTGGCGATGGTGACCCGGCCGGCCCGTGCCGCGTTGAGCAGCCCGGCGCAGCCGACCACGGACTCGGGACGGAAGTGCAGCGGGTCCAGCCAGTCGTCATCGATCCGGCGGTAGACGACGTGGACGGGTTTGTCACCCTCGGTCGTGCGCATAGTGACGTTGTTGTTGCGGACGGTGAGATCGCGTCCTTCGACGAGTTCGACGCCCATCTGGCGGGCGAGCAGGGCGTGCTCGAAGTACGCCGAGTTGTACACGCCAGGTGTCAGCACGACCACGGTCGGGTCTGCGACGTCCGGCGGCCCGGCGGCACGCAGGGCGTACAGCAGGTGGGCGGCGTAGTCCGCGACCGGGCGCACCCGGTGGGTGGCGAACAGTTCCGGGAACACCCGGGTCATCGCGCGCCGGTTCTCGACCACGTAGCTGACCCCGGACGGGACGCGCACGTTGTCCTCGAGGACCCGGAATCCGCCCTGCTCGTCACGGATCAGATCGATGCCGCTGACGTGCGCGCGGACGCCGTTCGGCGGGTCGATGCCGTGTGCGGCGCGGTGGAAGTGCGCGCTCGACAGCACCAGCCGGCGGGGGACGATGCCGTCCTCCAGCACTTCGGCACGCCCGTAGACGTCGGCGAGGAACGCCTCCAGGGTCCGTATCCGCTGGGTGATCCCCCGTTCGATGATCTCCCACTCCGGATTGTCCAGCAGGCGCGGGACCAGGTCGAGGGGGAACGGCCGTTCCTCGCCGAAGAGGTTGAAGGTGATACCGGCGTCGCGGAACGCCCGGTCGAGCGCGGCCTTGCGGCCGGCGAGGTCACTGCTGCTGAGCGGTTGCAACGCGTCGTAGAGAGAGGAGTACACCCCCCGAGGGGTGTCGGGGGCTTCGAACACCTCGTCCCACGCAGCCGTGGCCTCGGCCTCCGCCGCATACCCTTCGAACAGGTCCGCCACGGCTTGAGCCTAGATTGCCCGTGTTACCACCACATGACGGTTCTCCTGACCCGCAAGGTGTGGAAGTGACCATTCCGGCTTCCGCCGGAGGCCGGGGAGGGCCGAGGTCCGTGCCGGGTGCGTAACCGTACTCTGGGACAATGGGCTCGGTGGTGACGTTCGCAGCGTCGAGGTCCGCCGTCCTAGAAAGTTCCCGGCGTTGACGTTCACGGCTTCGTGAGAGGCCGTGACGCGGGCCGTGCCGTCCTGCTGCCGCGTTTGCTGACGTCTTCCCGGAAGGCCACGTGCACATATGATCATCGCGTCCGATCTGGAGTTGCGGGCCGGCGCCCGCACACTCATCGAGGCGGTGTCGTTCCGCATCCAACCGGGTGACCGGATCGGGCTGGTCGGACGCAACGGCGCGGGCAAGACGACCCTGCTCAGGACCCTCGCCCGCGAGACCCTGCCGTTCGCCGGCAAGATCGACGTTCGCGGTGAGCTGGGCTACCTACCGCAGGATCCCCGGGCCGGCGACCCCGCGGACACGGCTCGTGACCGGGTGCTGTCCGCCCGTGGCCTCGACGCGTTGCTGCGTGAGATGGAGAAGCTCCAGCTGGAGATGGCGGAGCTGGTCGACGAGGCCGCGCGGGACACGGCCATCCGCCGCTACGGTCGCCTCGAGGAGCGCTTCGGCACCCTCGGCGGGTATGCGGCCGAGGCCGAGGCGGCCCGGATCTGCTCCGCGCTGGGGCTCGCAGACCGGGTGCTCGGCCAGCAGCTCGGGACGCTGTCCGGTGGCCAGCGGCGCCGGGTGGAACTGGCTCGCATCCTGTTCGCCGGGGCCGGTGACAACGAGGCCACCCTGCTGCTCGACGAACCCACCAACCATCTCGACGCCGACTCGATCGTCTGGTTGCGCGAGTTCCTGCGCTCCCATGACAGCGGGCTGGTCGTCGTCAGCCACGACGTCGACCTGTTGGACCGCTGCGTCAACAAGGTCTTCTACCTCGACGCCACCCGCGCCGCCCTCGACGTCTACAACGTCAACTGGAAGACCTACCTGTCGCAGCGGGAGCTCGACGAGCGTCGCCGCCGCCGCGAGCGGGCCAACGCCGAAAAGAAGATCGACGCGCTGAAGGTCCAGGCCGACAAGATGCGGGCCAAGGCGACCAAGGCCCGCGCCGCCCACCAGATGGACCGTCGCGCCGAGCGGCTCGCCGCCGGGCTCGCCGCGGTACGGGTCGCCGACCGGGTCGCCAAGCTGCGTTTCCCCGACCCGGCCCCGTGCGGACGCACCCCGCTGACCGCAACCGGGCTGTCCAAGTCCTACGGGTCGCTGGAGGTCTTCGCCGGGGTGGACCTGGCGATCGACCGCGGTGCGCGGGTCGTCGTGCTCGGCCTCAACGGTGCCGGTAAGACGACGCTGCTGCGGATGCTCGCCGGTGTCGAGGTCCCGGACACCGGCGAGGTCCACCCCGGTCACGGGCTGCGGCTCGGCTACTACGCGCAGGAGCACGAGACCCTCGACACCAACCGGTCGGTGCTGGACAACATGCGTGCCGCCGCGCCCGGTACCTCCGACGTGGAGCTGCGGCGCATCCTCGGCGCCTTCCTGTTCAGCGGGGACACCGTCTCCCAACCGGCCGGCACGCTGTCGGGCGGGGAGAAGACCAGGCTGGCGCTGGCCGGGCTGGTGTGCAGCGCCGCGAACGTGCTGCTGTTGGACGAGCCGACCAACAACCTCGACCCGGCGTCCCGGGACGAGGTACTGGCCGCCCTCGCCACGTTCCGGGGGGCGGTCGTGCTGGTCACCCACGACCCGGGCGCGGTCGAGGCGTTGGCGCCCGACAAGGTGCTCATGCTCCCGGACGGCGTCGAGGACTCCTGGTCCGCGGAGCTTCTCGAGCTGATCACGCTCGCCTGACCGGATCCGGCCACACCGAACCGGTTCACCCGGCGGCCGGTTCACCCGGCGCCAACTGTCGAGGAGTGCTGCATCAGGATGGTCGCGTGAGCACGGAAGGCGGCACAAAGGCGGTTCTGGCCGCGCTGACGGCCAATCTGGGGATCGCGGTGGCGAAGTTCGTCGCGTTCCTCATCACCCGGTCGTCGTCGATGCTGGCCGAGTCCATCCACTCGGTCGCCGACTCCGGAAACCAGGCCCTGCTTCTGCTCGGCAAACGGCGCGCCACCCGGCCGGCCGACGAGGAGCACCCCTTCGGCTACGGCCGGTCCCGTTACATTGCCGGTTTCCTCGTCGGGATCGTGCTGTTCAGCGTGGGTGGGCTGTTCTCGGTCCACGAGGGCGTGGCGAAACTGCGCCACCCCCACCAGCTCGACAGCGCGGCGGTGGCGGTCGTCGTCCTGCTCGTGGCGATCGGCCTGGAGGGATTCTCCTTCCGCACCGCCATCCGCGAAGCCCGTCACCTCAAGGGCGACGCCTCGTGGTGGGGGTTCGTCCGGGGTGCGCGCGCCCCTGAACTGCCCGTGGTGCTCCTGGAGGACCTGGCCGCGCTGGTCGGTCTCGCGCTGGCCCTCGGCGGGGTCGGTCTCACCGTCGTCACCGACGATCCGGTCTGGGACGGCGCGGGTACCCTCGCGATCGGCATCCTGCTGCTCGTGGTCGCGGTCATCGTGGCGGTCGAGACCCAGGCGATGCTGGTCGGGGAGGCCGCTACCCCGGCGATGGTCGCTACCATCCGCGGCGTCCTCGTGGGGTCGCCGCACATCACCCAGGTCATCCACGTGCGCACGCTGCATCTGGGACCCGACGAGCTGCTCGTGGCCGCCAAGATCGGACTGGACGTCGAGCTGACCGTGCCCGCTGTCGCCCGTGCGATCGACGACGCCGAGGCGCGGCTGCGGGCCGCCGTGCCGATCGCGTGCCGGATCTACCTTGAGCCCGACATTCCACACCAGCGCGAGCAGCAGCCGATCGCCGGCCGGCCCGAGTCCCCGCGGGTCGCCGGCACGGGCGGGCCCCACTGACCGGTCTCACCGACCGGTCTCACCGACCGGTCCCACTGACCGGTCTCACTGACCGGCCCCACCGGCGAGCGGGTCAGGGTGATCCGGGCAGGCAGGCGCGGGCGACGATCGCGGTGAGAGCTCCGACGCCGGTCAGGCCCAGCGGCAGGGTTCCCGCCCGAGCGGTGTCGCCCGGACCGTCCGGGCGAGGGTCGGGCGCCAGCGCCGGTACCAGCAGCCAGCAGTAGAACGGCAGCCAGGCCCGTGCCGCCTCCCCCGGAGCAAGGCCGGTCAGCATCCCGAATCCGATCGCGGCGACCGCGCCGAGCAGAAGGGGCCAGCCCGGCGTGAGCCGAACGCGCCGCGCCGCGCGCACGACCAGCGGCCCGCAGGCGACCAGGACGACCGCCAGGCCGACCGGAACGAGCGTCATCCATCCCCGGCCGGCCGTGGTGGAGCCGGCGGCCCGGGTACCTGCCACGGCGAACCCGTCCGGCCAGGAGTAGCCGCAGAACGCGGCGAGTGAGAGCGGCACCAGGAAACACGCCCCTGTGATCATGTTGAGCAGTGGTCGTCGGCGGACGAAGTACGTTGCGACGACCGCGATGCCAAGCCAGGGCACCCCGTAGTTGAACAGCGTGGCCATGCCGAGCAGCAGGCCGGATGCCGCGGACCACCCCAGCCGTCGTCCCGGTTCGGAGCCGATGACCCCGAAGGTGACGAAAGCGGCGGCCAGCGTCGCGGCCACGCCGTCCACCGACGCCACCATCCACACCGCCCAGGGCGCGAGCGCCAGTATCGGGACCAGCCGGCGGGCAGCGGTCTCGTGGCACAACGACCGGACCGCGATCGCGGCGAGGGGGAGCGCGGCGGCCCCCAGCGCCGTCAGGACGAGGCCCAGCGTGCCGGGTGCGGTGATCCCTAGCCGGGTCAGTGTCCACAGCAGCAACGCCGGTCCAGGGGGGTGGGAGCGGGTGTCGGAGCCGTAGGCGGACGCGTGGCCGGTGAACGTCCGCAGGAAGCCCAGCGGATCGTGGTCCACGGTCCCCAGCTCCGCCAGGTAGCCGTCCGGGCCGCTGAGCGGGCCGCTGAGGCCCGTCCGGCCGGCTGCCGCCAGGGCCACCGTCCATCCCAACGACGCGACGTAACCCGCGAGGAGGAGCCGGCCCCACCGCATCCGGCTATGGACACCGCGCCATGCGCCGACGACGACCACGGCGGCGACTGCCGGGGCGAGGAGGGACACCGGTGAGAAATGCGGACGTCGGGCCGCGGTGAACGGTACACCGGAGAACATCTCCGGCAGCGGTTCCAGGCCGCGGCCGCCAGTGCGCAGCAGCGCGGTCAGACCCAGGCAGGAAATTACCGCCCCGATCCACATCGTGATTTCCACGAACCGGGTGGGGTCGAGGCTGCGGGAGGACAGCCGGGGCATACGTCCGCGGGTACCCGCCATCCGAGTACCCGCCATCCGGGCGGCAAGCCGGACATCGGCCGCCTTCACAGCCGCCTTCACGGCTGCTTGTCCGGCGCGATGACCACATGTGCACCGTAGCCACGGCGGCAGCGCCGCGAACAGGTGGTGCACGATGTTCACCGGCGCGGATTCGACGATGTTCGTCGCGACGCGCCGTGACCCCTGTCGGACCAGGCAGGGGGCATTGGGGACACTGGTCTTCGCTGACGTTGGCGGACGCGTCGTTTCACCCGTTCCGGTGGGCGAAACGGCGTCGGGACCCGTGGCCGGGCGATAGCGGCTCGGCGGCGGGAAGAAGGGAAAGACGAGTGCAACCGGGTGACCGGTCGCGTGTGCAAAAAGGATCAGTGTGATGGATCACATGCGCTTCGAGTGGCGCGTTCACCGCGACTGAGTGAAGATCGGTTCGCAGATCATCTATCACGGAGGGGGCCACATTGGCCGAGCTTAGGAAAGGAACCCGGATCACCGGCGCGGAGCGCGACAAGCTTGCATCAGAGCTTCGGAAGAAGTATGAGGCTGGGCAGAGCATCCGCCTCCTCGCCGAGTCGTCGGGTCGTTCGTACGGGTTCGTTCACCGGATCCTCTCGGAGTCCGGTACGACTCTGAGAGGTCGAGGCGGCGCTACCCGAGGCAGCAAGAAGAAGAGCGCCTGACCATGTCGGTTCCGGCCGCCGCCGATCTGGCGGCGGCCGGTCTGGTCCTGACGATCGACGGCCCGAGGGTGACCATCGCCGTCGATCGCCAGGATCGCGTCATCGCGGGCGTTACCGCGGGTGCGTCGGTTCTGTCCGCCGCGTTCGCGGACATCGGACGATCCCTGCCGGGCAACGTCCGCCTGGTTGTTCTGCGGGTCGTCGGGGGCCCGCCGCCGTCCGGTCATCCCCGGGTTGATCCGGGGGTTCACGACGGGTTGGACGGTGCCGACGAGGATCTCCTGACCGAATGGCAGGCCGCGTTCGGCTGGTTGTCCCGCCCCGACCTGTTCAGCATCGCGGTCGTCAGCGGGTACGCCGTTGACGGTCTTCATCTTGCGCTCGCCTGTGACCTGCGTGTTCTCTGCGACGACGCGTATCTGACCCTGACCGGCATACATCGGGGCCGCATTCCGGCGTTCGGCGTCTCCCACGCCCTGGTCGACCTGGTCGGTTACGGTCGGGCGCTGGACCTCTGTGTGACGGGACGCGGGGTTCGCGCCCCGGAGGCCGTCGCGTTCGGGCTGGCGGACCGGGTGGCAGCCCCGGCCGATCTCGGCCGAGCAGTGGAGGATCTCGCTGCCGCGCTGCTTGCGGCGCCGCGGGAGCCGGCTATCGAGGTGAAGGCGTTGTTGCTCCGAAGCCGCGAACGGTCCCGGCCGGATCAGCAGCGCGCTGAGCGGGATGCCCAGTTGCGCTGCTCGTGGGAGACTGAGCCACCTGCGTGACCGCTCGGGAATGACTCTCCGCCTCGCTTGCTTACAGTGTTGCAGTTGTAATAGCTGGCTGTGGGGGTCGACTGATGAGATTCGAAGCGGGCGGGTCGCCCATGAGCGCTCGGGCGTTCCAGCGTGACCGTTCGGTCGCGCATCAGAAGCTGCGGCCAGGCACCCTGCGCAGGATCGCCGGGTTCGCGCGTCCGTACCGGCGGATGCTCCTGGGCTTCCTCGCCCTGATCGTGATCGATGCGGCCCTCGGCGCGACGCCCCCCCTGATCTTCCGGGCGATCATCGACGAGGGCATCATCCCCGGCCGGGTGGGCATCGTGGAGGCGCTGGCCGCGCTGGTCGGGGTGATCGCCCTGGTCGACGCGTTGCTGGCACTCGCGCAACGGTGGTTCTCCGCCCGCATCGGCGAAGGTCTGATCTTCGATATGCGGGCCCGTGTCTTCGACCATGTCCAGCGCCAGCCCCTCGCCTTCTTCACCCGCACCCAGACGGGTGCCCTGATCTCACGGCTGAACAACGACGTCCTGGGTGCCCAGTCGGCCTTCACCGGCACGCTGTCCTCGGTCCTGTCCAACTTCGTCTCCGTCGGTTTCGTGCTCGCCGCGATGATCGTGCTGTCCTGGCAGATCACGCTCGTCTCACTGGTCCTGCTGCCGGTGTTCATCGTCCCGGCCCGGCTGCTCGGCCCGAAACTCGCCGCCCTCACCCGCGAGGGCTACGGGCTCAAGGCCGATATGAACACCACGATGACCGAGCGCTTCAACGTGTCCGGGGCGATGCTCGCCAAGCTCTACGGCCGCCCGTCGAACGAGAACGGCGGGTTCCAGGCGAAGGCCGGCCGGGTCCGTGACATCGGCATCACCCAGGCCATGTACGGCCGGATCTTCTTCGCCTCGCTGACCCTCGTCGGGTCCCTGGCAACCGCGATCGTCTACGGGGTGGGTGGCCGGTTCGCGGCCGAGGGCGCGCTGCAGGTCGGCACGGTCGTCGCGCTGACGTCCTACCTCTCGCGTCTCTACGGCCCGTTGACCCAGCTGTCGAACGTCAACGTCGACGTGATGACCGCGCTGGTCTCCTTCGAGCGGGTGTTCGAAGTGCTTGACCTGGTGCCGGCGATCTCCGACCGGCCGGGCGCGGTCGATCTGCCGTCAGGACCGGCCACGATCGAGTTCGACGACGTCGGGTTCGGGTACCCGGCGGCGGCCGATGTGTCGCTCGCGTCCCTTGAGTCCGTGGCGGTGCTCGACCGGCGCTCACCCGAGCCCGTCCTGCACAACGTCTCGTTCCGGGTCGAATCCGGTGAACTGGTCGCGCTGGTCGGTCCGTCCGGTGCGGGCAAGACGACGATCAGCCAGTTGGTGCCCCGGATGTACGACGCGCGCACCGGCACGGTTCGCATCGGTGGCCACGACGTCCGCGACGTCACCCTCCAGTCGCTGCGGGACACCGTTGGCGTCGTCACCCAGGACGCGCACCTCTTCCACGACACGATCCGGGCGAACCTCGCCTACGCCCGGCCGGAGGCGACCGACGAGCAGATGTGGTCCGCCATGGACGCGGCCCAGATCTCCACTGTCGTGCGGGCGCTGCCGGACGGTCTCGACACCGTGGTCGGTGACCGTGGCTACCGTCTCTCCGGCGGTGAGAAGCAGCGGCTGGCCATCGCGCGGCTGCTGCTGAAGGAGCCCTCGATCGTGGTTCTGGACGAGGCCACCGCCCACCTCGACAGCGAGTCCGAAGCGGCGGTACAGCGCGCGCTGACCACGGCTCTGGAGGGCAGGACGTCGCTGGTGATCGCGCACCGACTGTCAACGGTTCGTGATGCCGACCGAATCCTCGTGATCGACGGCGGGCGGGTGGTCGAAAGCGGGCGGCATACGCAGCTGCTGGCCTTCGGTGGCCTGTACGCCGAGCTTTACCGCACCCAGTTCGACGGTCAGCGCCCGGCGCAGCCGGCGGCCGTCTGACCCGTTCGGTCCCTCGCCCGGGCCGCCCGGGCCGTCCGGGCCGTCCGGGCCGTTGTTCGGGGACGGCCGGCGACCGGGGACCGGCGCGCCGACCGTCCCGCCGGCTAGCCCGGCTGCGCTTTGCCGCTGTCGGTCGGCGTGTTGTCGGCCGGGGCGTCGCTACGGACAGCGTCCGCCTCCGGCTCGTCGTTCGGAAGGGCGATGTCGACATCGCCGGATGGATGGCGGTGGATCGCCGGGTTTTCGGTCATCTGCCTGCCCGCCGTGACCAGGGACGTTGCTTCACTTGCCGACCTCCGCGCGCTCTGGGGAGCTCGTCCGGGGGGACCGTCCGGCTCCCGTGCCGCCGTCCCGCTACGGTTCCTGCCCGCGCCGTCCGTAGCGGTGCAGACGCAATCGATCATACGCCGGTCGGTCGCATACCGCAGGTGGCAGACAGGAGGGTCTTTTTTCCTGTAGACGTAATACGTTCCGAGTGTCGATCGACGGAAAACGGGGGTGGGGTCGAAGTCGCCCCAGCTGTTTCCTAGGCTTATCTCGTGTCTCGCCGCGCGAAAATTGTATGTACACTCGGTCCCGCCACGAGCTCGCCTGAGATGATCAAGTCTCTGGTCGAAGCCGGGATGGACATTGCCCGCCTCAACCTGTCGCATGGCTCACATGAGCAGCATGCCGAAATCTACCGGCGCATCCGCGCCGCCGCCGACGCTGCCGGACGCAGCGTCGGCATCCTCGTCGACCTCCAGGGCCCGAAGATCAGACTCGGGAAGTTCGGGTCGGGGCAGGTCACCCTGCTTCCCGGCCAGCAGTTCACGATCACGACCGACGACGTGGTCGGCGACCAGCACCGGGTCGGAACCACCTTCTCCGGGCTGACCTCGGATGTGTCCAAGGGGGACAGCATCCTTGTCGACGACGGCCGACTGGCGCTCGAAGTCACCGATGTGATCGGCTCCGACGTCCACACCACGGTTGTCATCGGCGGTCCCGTCAGTGACAACAAGGGGATGAACATCCCCGGTGCGGCCCTCGGCGTACCCGCGTTGACCGACAAGGACACCGAGGATCTCCGCTTCGGCCTCGGACTGCCCGCCGACATGATCGCCCTGTCGTTCGTCCGGTCGGCCGCCGACATCGAGAAGGTCCGGGCGGTGATGGACGAGGTCGGGGTACGCCTTCCCGTCCTCGCCAAGATCGAAAAGCCGCAGGCCGTGGACCAGCTCGAGGAGATCGTGGAGGCGTTCGACGGTGTGATGATCGCCCGTGGTGACCTGGGTGTGGAGCTGCCGTTGCAGGTAGTGCCACTTGTGCAGAAGCGCGCCGTGTCCTGGGCGCGTGAACGCGCGAAGCCTGTGATCGTTGCCACCCAGGTGTTGGAGTCGATGGTCCACGCTTCCCGCCCCACCCGGGCGGAGGCCAGCGACTGCGCCAATGCCGTTCTGGACGGCGCCGACGCGATCATGCTGTCGGCGGAGACCAGCGTGGGTGAGTATCCGATCGAGGCCGTGGCCACGATGGCCCGAATCATCGAGACGGCCGAGGTGGATCTCGCCCGCATCCCGCCGCTGCGTACCCGTCCGCGTACGGTCGGTGGTGCTCTGGCGGAAGCCGCCGCGAACGTCGGCGGTGCCATGGGCGCCCGCTACCTGGTCGCCTTCACCCAGAGTGGCGACACCGCACGTCGCCTCGCCCGTTACCGCAGCCCCATCCCACTGCTCGCCTTCACGCCGGTGCCGGCCGTCCGCAGCCAGCTGGCGCTGTTGTGGGGCGTCGAGACCTTTCTGGTCCCGTTCGCGCACAGCACCGACGAGATGGTGCGGCAGGTCGACAGCGCACTCGTCCAGCTGGAACGTTGCAGACCCGGCGAGCTTGTCGTCGTCGTGGCCGGAACCCCACCCGGCGTAGCCGGGATGACCAACACCATCCGGGTGCATCGCATCGGTGAGGAGGTCTAGAGCCGATCGGAGGCGGTGCGATCATGGCATTGTTCGCACCACCCTGGAAACGTCCCATGCCCTGGACATGTGCCAACCGATCGGGTGAACGTGTGGGTATGGCTGTATACGACGTGTTGTGCGGCGGCTACTGCTGCGGTGCGGGCATTCCGGTTCGCGTTGGACCTGACCCGGCCCAGGTGACCCGGGAGTGTGCGCGATGACCGAGCAGCCGCCGCCGCAGCGACCTCGCCGGACCGGTCCGGAGGCCGATCGGCAGACGGCCTCCGGCTCCCCCCCGGCCGAGAGCCCGTCCGAAACCGACCGTGGGAAGAGGACTTTCGTACCTGCGGGGGTACGACCGCCGCGAACCGGCCCCGCCGGGGCCGCGCCTTCTTCCGGGGCCGTTGCGCCGCCGAGCGTTGCGCCGCCGCCGAGCGTTGCGCCGCCGCCGAGCGTTGCGCCGCCGAGCGGGCGGGGCAACGGCGGGCGGAGCAGTCCCGACGGGCCGGTTACCGGCAGACCGGCGGCCGGGGGCCAGCCGCAGCCGGCTTCTCCACCGGTGGATCGGGGGGTGCACGCGGCACCGAACCAACGGCCGGCGACATCCCCGCGTCCCGCGGCAACGACCGGTATGCCTACCCCAACCGGTCAACGCGGCAACGTGCTGTCATGGCAGGGATCGGTCATGCGGCCGGTGATGCGCCCTTCACCCGACCATGCTCCGGTCCGACCGAGGGAATCGGAGGGCATCCGGCCGGTTGACGGACAGCCCGCCGAGGTCAAGCCGATCGAAGCGAGGCCGGTAGAAGCGAGGCCGATCGAAGCGAGGCCGGTCGAAGCGAGGTCGGTCGAAGCGAGGCCGGTCGAGGTCAAGCCGACCGATGCAAGGCCAGGGGCTGGCACGCCGGCCGGGGCCACGGACTTCGCCGGCCGTCCCGCCCGGCCTGGGCCGGTGCGACCCCACCCGGAGCGTCCACGGGATTCGCCGGGATTCCGGCCGGTGTCTCCGCCTGTTGCGGGGCCGTCCGCGCCCGTGGACCAGCCCCGATCACACGGGCCGCGCCCGGACGGCTTTCCCGCTACCCGGCCGTCGGCTGCCGAGGATCGTCCGTGGTACCCGCAGCCCGCTGATCCGGGTGGGCGTTGGACGGCGGGCGCGGATCTACCGGACACGTCGCGTCAGCCGCATGCACGTGACACCCAGTACCGGGACCACAGAGGTCCGGCTCCCGTATCCGCGCCTGCGCCACCGATCGAGAACAGGCCACCGATCGAGAACAGGCCGCCGATCGAGAACAGGCCGCCGATCGAGAACAGGCCACCGATCGAGAACAGGCCACCGATCGAGAACAGGCCACCGACGGCTCCAGGCCCAGCCCCTGATCGTGGGTGGCCGGGTGAGACCGCACGACCCGTGAACGGGCACCGGTCGGCCTACCCGATCGCCGAGTCCATATCGGGCTATCACCTGTTGCGGACGGACGACCGGACCGATCCTGGTCGTCACGCGCAGGCCAGCTCGGGTGAGCCCGGGCCGGCCTGCGTCACCACGGACGTCGAGGACGTCGATGTTGATTTCGGTAGGGACGTCGACGATTTCGACGACGTCGGCGACCTCGAATCCAAGCGGGTCGAACTCGGGCACGCGGCGAACCGGGAGCCCAGGTCGACCGGCAGAGGTGGTTCCGTGGCCACCCGGCCGCGGGTCGGCGGACGACTGGGCGGTCTTCTTCTCGCCGCCGGAGGCTGCGCCGCGGGAGTTGCCGCGGTGTTGCCGTGGAGCACGTTGAGCAGCGGCGACGAGACCCGCACCTTCACCGGCCTGACTGTTGGTGATGGTCGGATCACGTTGATGGTCGGTGCTGTCCTGTTGGTGATGGGTGTCGTACGCCTGGTCGGCCGCCGCACGGGTGTGGCAGCCGCAACGATCGCGGTTGTACTGGGGGCGGGGGTCGCGGCCCTCGCTGCCTTCGATCTTGCGATGGGCCCGCCGTCACTGGCCGCGATCCGCGGCCTGTCCGCAAATCAGTTCAGCGTGGTTCCCGAGCGTGGGCTCATCTTGACTCTGGCCGCCGGGTTGGTCGCCCTTGCCGGCGGTTCGTTGGTGCGGCGAGCGTGTTCGGATCGGTAGCGCTCGCGTTCCGGCGAGCCCCTGTCCCGGTGGCATCGTGGGAACGTGCGCATCGAACGGCAGGACGGTTCGTCCAAGCAGGATCCGAGCGGATGGGCGCGTCCGCCGGACAGGCCCACGGCTGATGCCGGTCCAGCGGACCAGCATGCGGACCAGCATGCCCAGTGGCGTGCGGCGATGGCCTCGACGGCCGATCCACGGTGGGCCCGACCGGCCGAGGATGGTACGTCGCCCGTTGCCGGCGCGCAGGCCACGGATCGGGTCCATATCTCCCCCGTCGCCTCCGGGCGTGCGCCGTGGTCGGCGAACGCCGTCATGGACGAGCTGACGAGCACCGGCCATCGTTATCTGTGGGGGGCGCCGCTGGTAGGCGGGGACGAGGGCGCGGTGCGGGCGGCAGGTATCCAACTCGGGTCGGCACGGGTGACGGGTGGTCTGCTGGTGGTTGCGGCCGGCGTCATGACCATCGTGGGTTCGGGCATGAGATGGGCGACCATCCGAGCTCTCGGACTTGTCGAGATCCCGCTCCGGGGAACCGACGCCGACCAGTTCGGCGGGACGACGCTGTTGCTCGGTGTCCTGTCCGTCCTGCTGGGTGGCCTGCTGGTCGGGTGGGGCCGGGCCGGCTGGGGGTGGATACTTGCCGCGGTCACCGGGTCAATGATCGTCCTGATGGTCGTGGTCGACCTGTTCCGGCTGCTGCGCGACAGCCGGTTGGCCGGCGTCATGCCGGACATCTCGGTCGAGGTGGGGCCAGGCTTGTGGATCACACTGGTGGGCGGGCTGCTCGTCGTCGCCGGCGCGGTGCTGGCACGGCTCGGCGCTCGTTGCGACAGGCCGGCGCGGATGCCCTGACCGGCCCATGTCGGTATTGCGGTCGCATCGTCCCCTGTTTGGGGGTCATGACACCGCGTGTCGCTGCGGCCAAGCTGGGTACCGGTCGCCGGATCTCGCGGTCCTGCCACGTCTACGGGGGACGTCGGTGGTTTTCCCGTATGGGTCCGGCGGTCCCGGACGGCACGCGTTCCACCCTGAAACGGGGGGCGGGGTGGGACGCGGCCGATCTGGTGGTGACGCGAACGAAACGAGGGACATGCAGGCGTGGGCGGGCGCACGGGTGCCGGCCGTGGATGCGGCGAGCCGGTCGGCGTATCGGCTATTCGGGGCTGAGGTAACCGTCTTCCACGGCTCGCCGGTACAGGTCGATCTTGGTCGTCGCGTCCCGGCCGACCTTACGATATTTCAGCCTGACCCGTTCGATGTACTGCTTGGCGGTTTCGGTGCCCACGTTCATCCGCCGGCCCACCGACTTCATCGGCATTCCCGCCGCGTAGAGGCGCAGCGCCTCCCGTTCCTGCGCGGACAGTTCCGGACGGTCGGGGGAGTCGTCGGTGAGTAGGAAAAAGGCGAGCTGGGGCGACACCCAGCCGTTTCCGGCCGCCGCTGCCCGGATTGCCGTGGCCAGGTCGTCCGCGGTGTCGGTCTTCGGTACGAAGCCGCACGCGCCCGCGCGCATCGCGGCGCGGACCGTGGACGCAGTGGCGGTCGCGCTGAACACGACCACCGCCGGCCCGGCGTCGATCAGATGCCGGATGTTGTCCGGCGCGGCGCTGCCGTTTCCGAGGTCCAGATCGAGCAGAACGACATCGGCGTGTCTGCCCGGGCCGGCAAGAAGCTCCGCCAGGCTGGACGCTTTCGCCACCAGCTTGCAGTCGGACGTCGCCGAAAGTAACCCCTCAAGCCCGTGCAGCACAATGGGATGGTCGTCCACGGCCGCAACGGAGATCACCCGAACTGCGGCGCAGAAGTCCGGGCCGCCAGGCCGGGACGGGTACACCGCTTCACCCTTTCGAACATGAGTTCCCCTCTGGTGGGACAGGCCGCTGGGACGGTCGCTGGGTCAGGACAAAGTGCTGATCATGACAGGGGCTTTAGACGCCTCCGCCGGTCGGTGGTCTGCTCCATCGCAGTTGCAGGCAGCTCCGTCCGTCCGCCAGGTCGGTCACCACGTCGAGCTGATCGTCGGGCTGATCGTCCGAGTGGCGATCCAGATCACGGTGCGCGGGGATGACCGGCGTGGCCCGTGTCGCACCCGCGGCCCGCACATCGTCCGGGGGAGCGGGGAACGACATGAACACATGCGCCTCGTCGGTACCGCCCAGCACCGTGAGCAGGACCGGACCGGTCGTCACCGCGGTCAGGAACTTCTCGACCACGCGGGCGATCGCCACGCGAGCGTCAGCCGGCACGTGGCGCAGGTCTCCGGACAACTGGGTCTCGACCTGAAGACCCCTGCGTTCCGCGGCGGCGATCACACGCTCCAGGTCCGGGGTGGTCGTCCCGCCGAGCATCCGGCGTAGCGTCGCAGCCTGGGTGGCGCAGCGTGTGCGCACGGCGGCGTCGGACGGGTCGAGCAGACCGTCGGCGATCGCCCGCAGGAGGGGCAACGCGTGGGTGGTCAGTACGTCCCACCGGCGGAAACGATCGGTCCGGACAGCTTCGGCGGAGATCTCCATCGCGCTCAGGTCGGCGTTCGTCGCGACCGTCCGGGCAGTGGTGAGGGATGCGATGACAAGGGCACGACGGACCACCACCACCGCCAGCGGTCCGACCCACAGGCCCCAGATCGCCGCCACCAGCCGTGAGAGTGCCAGCGCCGCGGGTCCGACCTCGTGCATGCTCAGCGCGGTGGCCATGACCGTCACCGCGGCGGCGCCCAGAAACGCCTCGTGCGCCGGGCGGTTCACCGCAATGATGATCAGTAGCCAGCCTGTGCCGAGCAGCGCCCAGTTGGCGAATCCGACCACGTTGTATCCACGGCAGGCCAGACCGACGAGCAGCTCGGCGAGCACGGCCGCGGACACCAGGCCCAGGCACTCCCGGCCGCGCAACCGCCGCCGGATCGAGACGGGGAGGGCAGCGGCGGCGACACCTGCCAGGGCAACCCACACCCCGACGGACACCAGTGGCCAGCGGTATCTGTCAGTCATGGTCACCGCGGGCAGGACCATCGCCACGTGCCAGCAGACGGCGAACGTGGCAACACCGAGGGTCACACCCGTCGCGTAGCCGGTGCGGAGCAGCCGGCCGCCCTCGCGGGCGAGCGACGCCCGCCCGGACGACCCGGATACCTCCGGGTCGTCCGGGTCGTCCTCCAGGGACGGTCCCCGAGCCAGGAAGGTCTCCAGAACTGACAGGTCGCCGGCGCAGCGCCGGCGAACATCGTCGCCGTGGTCGGAGTCGCCGCGGATCATGCCGTTCATCGCGATCCCGGTGAGGGTGTTGACGACCGTGTCGTGGACGAGGCGCTCCTGCTCCCGACGGTCCCGGACCCGGGCGCGGGCGATCAGGGCGACGCGGTACTGGCGTACCGACGCGACCAGCCGGATGTCCGCGTCCACGGCTCGACCATGACACGTCCGGACAGCCACCGCCCATGCCGTCGTGACCACGGCGAGCAGCACCACGGAGCGCACCGGCACCCCCGGAGCCGGGCCGGACGGCCCGACCAGGGCCGCTCCGGCCCAGTACGCCGCCGCGACACTGCCGACAGCCGGCACCGCGGTCCGTACCGGCAGGCACCATGCCGACGTCACCGTGATCCCACCGAGAGTGATGAAGACCCAGTTGGCGCCGTCGCCGACCGTCGAGGGCGGGACGAGCAGCCCGCCGCAGCAGCCAAGTGGTCCGGCGAGTGCGAGTTCGAGCGTGCTCAGGCGTGGATCCAGACCGTGCCGGGCGATGACGGCGGCGGCGAGCACGGCCCATCCGGTCGAGGTGAGCGGGCCGGCGATCGTCCACGGGTGGGCACAGAACCATGGCCACCAGATCACGAGCTGCGCAAGGCCCAGGGCACCCGTCAGGACGCGGAAGAGTACGGCCGCGCGTGCCATCACCGCGTCGTGTGAGGCCACTGCTGATGTGATCGCGGGGTTCCTTCGGATGCCGGCGGCGCGAGTGGAAGTCATGAGCGCGCCTCCCTTGGCCGGGGACCCGGGCGCTCTTATTTCAGCAGATCGAAACCCTGGTGACTTTCCGTTTCCATAACGGGTGGTGGGTGTGGGTCATCCTGGTCGGGTGTGGCTACCCAGAGCGTCGGCGAGAGCGTCGATCTCGCTGACGTCGGTGTACACGTGTGGGCTTGCGCGCAGCAGCGGTCCGGTCATGTCCCGCGGCGCGCGGCTGGTCGGGAAGGCGCTGGTCAGGATGCCGGCGTCGGTGAACAGACGGTCGCGGACGGCATGCGGGTCCACCCCGTCCGGCGGGACCAGGGTGACGATCCCGGTGGCCTCCTCCAGAGGTTCGCGCACCTGCCAGCCGGCCACCCCGTCGAGACGTCGGCGTGCCAACCTCCCGAGAGCCGCGATCCGCGTCGTCACCGCCTCCGGTCCGGCGTCGAGAAGTTCACCGACGGCGACGGCGAGGCCGATCCGGGCTGCTGCGGCCGACTCCCCGATCCCCATCCGGGCGATCCCGCCGAGTGGGACCGGCAGCCCGTGCCCGTCCCAGGTCGCGGTGTACAGGTTCGGAGACGACGGGATCAGCCGCTCGACGATCCGTGGCTCGACGGCGAGGATGCCCACCCCGCGCGGTCCGCACAGCCACTTGCGGGACGTCCCCACGTAGGCCGCCGCCCCCAACCCGGTCGTCAGGACCTGCCCCAGGGACTGCGCGACATCGAGCACGACCGGGACGCCGGCCGCGGCGGCCCGGGCGGCGACCTCGGCGGCCGGCTGGATGATCCCCCGCTGGGACGCAATGTGGGGGAAGGTCACCAGGTCGAGGTTCAGGCCGGTGACGCCGACGCGGTCCAGGGCGTCGAGGTCGATGTGCCCGTCGCCGTCCACCGGCAGGTCCACCAGCTCGATGCCGTCACGGGCCGCGCGGGCGGCCAGCGCCATCGCGTTGGAACCGAACTCGCTGCGGACCACACCGATCCGTCCACCCGAGGGCAGGGGCCAGGCTTCGACGAGCGCGGCGAACGCGGTGGACGCCGAGTGGTGGAAGGTCACGTCGTCCGCGGTCAGACCTGGGCCGAGCAGCCGCGCGAGGTCCGTGCGGGCCCGTGCCAGCGGCTCGCTGTGGCGGATCTCGGCGACGTACCCGCCGACCCGGCTTTCGGCGGCGAGGTACTCGCGGCAGGCGTCGACGGTGGCCCGGCTGGCCAGCGCGCACCCGGCGGCGTCAAGGTGGATGACCCCGCCCGGTTCGCGGGCGGTGCGCCAGCGACCGGCCAGCTCCGGTTGCGGCGGGTCTGTCATCGGAGACACGACGGTGAGCCTCGCATCCCGCCGTCGGTTCGTGTCGGGGTTCGCCGAACTGCCACACTGCGGGGATGGCGCAGCGGCTGGCGGTGGTCGGGGTCGGCGCGGTCGGCGGGTTCTTCGCCGCGAGAGCGGCAGCCGGCGGAACCGACGTGCGGCTGTGTGTGCGCCGGCCGTTCGACGAACTCGTCGTCCGCAGCCCGGACGGGGTGTACCGGGCCGAGTTGCCCGTTCTGACAGACCCCGAGCAGGCCGAACCCGTCGACTGGGTACTGCTGGCGACCAAGACCCAGCAGACACCTACGGCCATGCCCTGGCTGCGCCGCCTGGTCGGCCCGCGGACCGTTGTCGTCGTCGCCCAGAACGGTGTTCGCCATGCCGAGCGGGTCGCGGACGCGGTGTCCGCCGACCGGGTGGTCCCCGCGGTCGTCTACGTCAACGCCGAACCGGTCGCGCCCGGGGTCGTCGAGCACCGCAACTACGGGTTCATGCAGGTTCCGGCGGGCGTTCTGGCCGACCGGCTGGCGGTCGTCCTACCCGGCGGGGGGCTGGTCCGGTCGGTGGACGACTTCGCCGTCGCCGCGTGGACGAAACTGACCGCGAACACCGCGGCGAACTCGCTGACCGCCCTGACCGGCCGCCGGCTGGAGGTGCTGCGTCGTGACGACATCGGCCGGCTCGCGGTGGCGATGATGCGTGAAACGGTCGCCGTCGCCCACGCCGCCGGTGCCGCCGTCCCTGACGATCTACCCGAGTCCACCATCGACCGGCTGCGCGATCAGCCCGGTGATGCGGGGACGTCGATGCTCTACGACCGGCTGGCGGGCCGACCTCTGGAACACGAGGCGTTGATCGGCGCGGTGGTGCGCATCGGTGCGCAGTACGCAGTACCCACTCCGGTGTCCGCGCACATTCTCCCGATGCTTGCGGCGATCAGCGATGCGGCGATCAGCGATGCGGCGGCTGGTCCGTAGGCCGCGGGCGGGTCCCTGGCCCCGGCCTACGGAAACCTCCGGCCCGGCCGGTGTGAGACCTGACCGCGACGCCGTCCCGAGCGCCGATGACGTTACGCGGCCGGCTCGGGGACGACCTTGCTGACGATGTGCTCGGCGATGGCCAGGGACGCGGTCGCGCCCGGTGACGGGGCGTTGCGGACATGCACGATCCTGCCGTTGATCGACAGGACGAAGTCGTCCACCAGGCTGCCGTCGCGCGTGACCGCCTGGGCGCGCACGCCGGCCGGGCCCCGGACGACGTCGGCGGCCTCTAACTGCGGGACGTAGCGCCGGGCCTCGGCGATGAACGCCCGTCGACTCGCCGTCCGCAGGATCTCGCGGGCCCCGGTCTTCCAGTGCGTGCGGGCCATCTTGTGGAAACCCGGCCAGGCAAGGGTCCGGCGCAGCTCCGATCCCTGGACGGTCGACAGGGTGTACCCCTCGCGGGCGGTCGCGAGAACCGCGTTCGGACCGACCAGCACCTCGCCGTCGACCCGCCTGGTCAGATGGATGCCGAGGAACGGGTAGCGCGGGTCCGGTACCGGGTAGATCAGCCCGTGGACGAGGCCCCGCCGTTCAGGACGCAGCAGCCAGTAGTCGCCACGGAACGGGACGATCTGCGGCGAGGGATCCTCGCCGGTGAGCGCCGCGACCTGGTCGGACTGCAGGCCCGCGCATGCGATGAGCAGATCGAACGGCCCGACCGTCTCGAACACCTCCGCGACCGTGCCGCCCGCCCTGGACGCGGTCGCATGGTTGCCGTTGGGAGTCACCCGGGCCGTCCCCCGGACGCGCAGGCCCAGGTGAACGCCGTCGCCGCGGTCGTCCACGGCCGTGACCTCGGCGCCGGTGCGGACCGATCCGCCGGCGTCCCGCACGTCTTCGCGCAGCGCCCGCGCCACCGCCGGGTAGTCGACGATCGCGGTGGTGGGGGAGTGCAGCGCCGCCACCCCGCGGGCGTGCGGTTCGTAGCGGCGCAGGCCGACGGCGTCCAGCATGCTCGTGCCCGGGACGCCGTTGGCCTGGGCCCGGCTCTCGATGTCGGCGAGCCGGTCCAGCTCGCTGTCGTCCACCGCTATGACGATCTTGCCGCATTCCTCGTAGCGAACGTGGTGGGCGGCGCAGTACTCCTTCAGCAGCCCCACACCGCGCCGGCACAGGGTGGCCTTCAACGAGTCGGGCTTGTAGTAGAGCCCGGCGTGGACGACGCCGCTGTTACGCCCGGTCTGGTGGCGGGCGACGTCCTGCTCCTTTTCGAAGACCGTCACGGTGGCGTCCGGATCCACCTGCCCGATCCGCCGGGCCACCGCCAGCCCCAGGATGCCGCCGCCGATCACCGCGACCCGACCTGCCACGTGTCACCCGCTCCTTATGCCCACCGGTGGATATGGCTCGTCCGTGGCTGTTCTGCCACGGTCGTTGCGTTCCGTACCCAGTATCGGTGGGCGTCCATGCCGGCGGGCGACCGGACAGGCACTAACCGAAGAAGTGGCCGGGGGGATAGGCGCGGTCGGTGCGGGAGCGCGGCATGCCGCGCAGGGCGTCCGTCAGCGTCCGGGCTGTGTTGACCAGCGGCACGTGACTGAACGCCTGCGGGAAGTTGCCGACCATTCGCCCGAGGTGTGGGTCGTACTCCTCGGACAGCAGCCCCACGTCGTTGCGCAGCGACAGCAGCCGTTCGAACAGCTCCTGCGCCTCGCGGACCCGCCCGGACAGGGCGTAGTTGTCGGCGAGCCAGAAGGTGCAGGCAAGGAAGGCGCCCTCCCCGGCGGGCAGGCCGTCCACGGCGCCGTCCTCGGCGGTCGGGTAACGCAGTACGAACCCGTCCTGCATGAGCTCGCGTTCGATGGCCGCCACCGTGCCGACCGCTCGCGGATCCGTCGCGGGCAGGAAGCCGACCAGCGGCATGTACAGCAGGGCCGCGTCGAGTTCCTTCGAGCCGTAGAACTGGGTGAAGGTGCCTCGTTCGGTGTCGAAGCCTCGGGCGCAGACCTCGTTGTGGATCTCTGTTCGCAGCGCCGTCCAGCGGTCCAGCGGGCCCGGCAGCCCCGACTGGGTGATGCCTCGCACGGCCCGGTCCGCAGCCACCCAGGCCATCACCTTGGAGTGGACGAAGTGCCGCCGTGGCCCGCGGACCTCCCAGATGCCCTCGTCGGGCTTGCGCCACCCGGTCTCCAGGAAGTCCATCAGCTTGGTCTGCAGCGCCCAGGAGTCGTCGTGGCCGTCCACCTCGGTGGCCATCCGGGCGACGTGCAGCGCGTCGAGCACCTCGCCGTACACGTCGAGCTGGAACTGTTCGACAGCGCCGTTGCCGACCCGGACGGGAGCGGAGCCCTCGTAACCGGGCAGCCATGGCACCTCGTACTCGGTGAGGCGGCGCTCGCCGGCGACCCCGTACATGATCTGAACCCGGGATGGGTCACCGGCGACCGCGCGCAGCAGCCATTCCCGCCAGGCCGTGGCCTCGCTGGTGAACCCGGCGTCGAGCAGGGCGAGCAGGGTGATGGTGGCGTCACGCAGCCAGCAGTAGCGGTAGTCCCAGTTGCGGACTCCGCCGATCCACTCGGGCAGGGATGTGGTGACCGCCGCGACGATGCCGCCGGTCGGCGCGTAGGTCAGCGCCTTGAGGGTGATCAGGGAACGCCGCACGGCGTCCTGCCACTGCCCGTCGTAGGTGCAGCCGGCCATCCACTCCGCCCACCACGACTCGGTCAGGTCGATCGCCCGGCGGACGTCGATCTCGGCCGGCGCCGGGCGGTGCGACGGGCACCAGGTCAGGGAGAACGGTACGGACTGGCCGACGGAGACCGCGAACTCGGCGTAGGTGGCCATGTCGTGGCCTTCCATCGGAGCGGTCGTGCGCAGGGTCACCGCGTCGGGTCCCGCGACCGCGACCATGGTGTGGTCGTCGAAGCGCCGTACCCACGGGACGATCGACCCGTAGTCGAAGCGGATCCGGGTCTCGCTGCGCATCCGCACGGTGCCCTCGATGCCTTCGACGAGTCGCAGCACGAGGTGTTCACCGGACCGCGGGTACATGGCGTCGACGATCCGCACGGTGCCGCTCGCCGTGGTCATGTCCGTCTCGAGGACGAGGGTGTCACCGCGGTAGCGGCGGCTGACCGAAAGAACCGGATCGACCGGCGCGATCTTCCAGTGGCCGGAATCGTTGTCGCCGAGCAGCGCGGCGAAGCAGGCGGTCGAGTCGAACCGGGGAAGGCACAACCAGTCGATGGAACCGTCCCTGGAGACCAGCGCGGCCGAATGAGTGTCACCGATCAGCGCGTAGTCCTCGATGCGGGAAGGCACGGTCTCTCCTTGGACGGTCAGGTCTGGGATGGATGCTCAAGATTGTGACGGACGCTCGAGATTGTGACGAAGGTCGCTCGCGTCCGCACGGACGAGACCGCATACCTTACGGGGTCCTCCGGCGGGCTACGTTGGGGACACCCCGCCCCGCAGTGGTCCGGGGAGAGCCCGGCGTCATACCTGCCCGGACAGACCGCAACCACGTTCTAAGGAAGGTCCGTGACCTCGCAGGACGTCCCCCACCAGGCGCCACGGGCGGGTACCCGACGGCCGGTCGGGCCGGCCGTGGCACGACTGCGCCGGACTTTGACGGACCGACATAACAGGCGTTGGGTCATACTGGGTGCTCTTGTGTTCGTCGGCCTGTCCGCCTTCGGTGTCTACGCCACGGTCGCCGGGCCGCCACCGCGTGTCGAGGCGGTGGTCTACTTCACGCCGGCCGCCACCGATGCCCAGAAGGATGCCGTCCGTGCCGCGTGCCCGACCGCCGGCCGGGCTGTTCAGGAGCCGCCCGACCACAACAGGCTCGAGTCCAGTCGCGTCTATCCGTTGCGTTACGACTTCACGGACGCGTCCACGGTGGACAGGGCCGAGGTCTTCCGGTGTGTGCACGCACAACCGAACGTGATCGGGATCAGTGTGTCCACCCAGGGCCAGTGATTCACCGGTCTGATCGCTGATCCCGGACAACCCCGGCTGGACGGGTGCCGTCCGCTGCGAGGTCGAGCAGTTCGGCAGGGGTCGGCCGGCCGGCGTCGCGGGCCTGCTTGGCCTGCCACAGGCTGAACAGGATCGTGGCGAGGATCACCAGGCCGCCGAGGATCAGACTTCCGCCCGTCCACGGCGAGGAGAACGGCAACGTGTCCACGATGATCCAGGCGACGCCCATCGCGATCATGCCGAGTCCGAACATGATCGTAAATGCGGACGACCACACGCCCGCGGCCGCCTGGTCGGCAAGGTCGGCGGCCTTCTGTCGCGCCTGTTCGAACTGTCGGCGGGCCCAGGCGTACTCCAGGCTCAGGATGAAAAAGCCCAGTGCGATGACGAGAAAGCCGGGTCCGGGCAGGGCGAGCAGCGCGACGCCGACGCCGAGCACGGCCATCCCGACCGTGGTCACCATGATCCGTCGGACGAGGCGGGCACCTCTGTTCAGCAACGTGGTACCGCCTCCTTCTGGAACCACCCCGTTCGCCGGTCACCGCGGAGTCCATACGGTCGGTTCAGTCCATCCAGTGTCGCTGACGGGAAGGGCCTGAAGTGAACGTCGAGGGGACCGTGCCGCCCGGCATCGGGCTGCGCCACGATTTCCAGACCCGTGCTGGCCGAGCTGCTGGGCGCTCCGCACATCGTCGAGCGGCTGGCCGACCTCGGTAGGGCGTTCGCGGGCATCGTCGGCGACCAGATCAGGATTGCTCCCGGTTCGCCGTACGACGGCCCCCATGCGGCGGATGCCGTTGCCGCCTGACCGCCGTGGCCTACGCGGGTGGCTCGGGCCACCCGAACCGGCGGTTCTCCAGCACCGGGACCTTCTGGCGCATCGCCGCGACCTCGTCGATATCCAGGTCCGCTATGATCATGCCGGGTTCGGCGCCGAGCTGCTCACGGATCGAGCCGTCGGGACCGACGACGGCGCTGTAGCCGATGCCGGTGGGAGCGGTCGCGGACACCTCGACGCCGACCGAGATCGGGTCGGCCTGGCCCACGGCGGCGAGCCAGAGGGTGGCGTCGAGTGCCCGAGCGCGGATCAGCAGGTCCCATTGCGCACGCTTACCCGGCCCTGCGCCCCACGACGCCGCAAGCAGACAGACCAGCGCACCGGCGTCGGCGTGGGCCCGGAACAGTTCGGGGAAGCGCACGTCGTAGCAGGTGGCGAGGCCGATCCGTACCCCGTCGACGTCCACGGTCACCACCTCGGATCCGGGGGCGACCGTGCGGGATTCGGTGAAGCCGAACGCGTCGTACAGATGGATCTTGTCGTAGCTCGTGTCGACTCCGGGCCCGGTGACCAGCAGCGTGTTCGTGACGCGCCCGTCGGGCGCGGGCGTGAACATCCCGACGACGACCACGATGCCCGCATCCGCCGCGATCCGGCGTACCTCGCGGGCCCAGGGTCCGTCCAACGGCTCGGCGATCGGTTGCAGCCGCACCCCGAAGCGGGCCATCGCCCCCTCGGGGAAGACCACGATCCGTGCGTCCCGCTCGGCCGCGTGGAGCGCCTGCCCACGGATGATGTCGAGGTTCGCCTTCGGGTCGACGTCGGCGACGATCTGGCTGAGCGCGATGCGCACGGGACTGCCACCTCCGGTTCCAGGACCTTCAGTAGTACTTTTGGTGGTATTTTTGGTGGATCGATGATCGGCGGGGTCCTGCCCGCCTCGACCGCGGCCGGCCTGCCCACCGTCGTCACCCTGCGGGTGTTCGGCCGCCGAGGCAAGAGGCAAGGGGAGACCGACAGTTTCCGCGGGGTGAGTTTGTCGGTGCGGCGGCTCGCCAGTGCCTGGTGATGTTTGGCAGGATGCGGCCTGTGAGTGGACTCCTTGCAGGCAAGCGCATTCTCATCACCGGCGTCCTGACCGACGCGTCCATCGCCTTCGGGGTTGCCCGTATCGCTCAGGAGCAGGGCGCCACGGTGGTACTGAGTGGGTTCGGCCGGGGGTTGTCGCTGACCCGGCGGATCGCCAGGCGGCTGCCCGGCGAGGCTCCCGTCATCGAGCTGGACGTGACCGACGAGGAACATCTCGGCGCCCTTTCCGACCGGATACTCGAACACACCGATGGGCTGGACGGTGTGCTGCACGCGATCGGGTTCGCACCCGAGTCCGTGCTCGGCGGGAAGCCGTTCGTGGAGGCGTCCTGGCCCGAGGTCGCCACCGCGGTGCAGGTGTCGACCTGGTCGCTCGCGTCGCTGTGCCGGGCGACGCTGCCGCTGTTCGGCGAACGGGCCTCGGTCGTCGGGCTCGACTTCGACGCGACCGTGGCCTGGCCCTCCTACGACTGGATGGGGGTGGCCAAGGCCGGTCTGGAGTCCGCCACCCGCTACCTGGCCCGTGATCTCGGGCCGCGCGGGGTGCGGGTCAACCTGGTCGCCGCGGGACCGCTGCGCACCATGGCGGCCAAGAGCATCCCCGGCTTCGAGCGGTTCGAGAGTGTCTGGAGCGAGCGCGCGCCGCTCGGCTGGGACATCCAGGACACGGGCCCGGCCGCCCAGGCCTGCGTCGCGCTGCTGTCGGACTGGTTCCCCGCGACCACCGGGGAGATCATCCACGTGGACGGCGGAGTGCACGCGATCGGTACCTGAACGCCGCGTCCGAGCGCTCGGGCCCGCCGCCGCGCGGACGGGTCCGAGCGGCGGCGGTCAGCGCAAGAACGCCTGGCCGCCGTCGAGTGCGATGGTCGTGCCGGTCATGTAGCCGGCGGCGTCACTGCACAGGAACGCGACCGCGCGGCCGATGTCGGCCAGCGGGTCGCCCAGCCGGCCCAGCGGGACGGTGCTGAGGCTACGGGCGTACTCCTCGGGTTGGGCCGCCGCCCATGCCTCTGCCGCCGGGCTGGTCGACGCCGGCAGGACCGTGAGCACCCGGATGCCGTCGGAGCCCCACTCGGTGGCCGCTACCCGGCTCAGGGTCTGGGTCGCGGCCTTGACGGAGGCGTAGACACCCCGGCCGATCGGCATCGGGTTCACCGACGTCGAGCTCCCCATGTTGATCACGACGCCGCCGTTGCGCAGATGCGGGTGGGCCGCGCGCATCAGCCGGAAGGTGGCGAGCGGCCCCGACTCCCAGCATGCCTGGAGAACGTCCTCGCCGACGTCGAGGATCGAGCCGAGCGCGGTCTGCTGGGCGTTGTTCACGAGGATGTCCAGACCGCCGAGCCCGTCGACGGTCGCGGTCACGGCCCGGACGACGTCCTGCGCCCGGGTCACGTCGGCGGGCAC